>JAEZLG010000077.1 GCA_023435855.1 Bacillota bacterium
GAAGTATCTTCATCATCTCGTCGAGCGACACGTCAGGCTTGTCCATTCGGAGTAGCACGGCGTCGATGGTTTCGCCCAAGTTATGCGGCGGTATGTTCGTAGCAAGCCCTACCGCAATGCCCGTAGCACCGTTTACAAGCAGGTTCGGGAATCGGCCCGGCAGAAGATCGGGCTCCTTGAGAGAGTCATCAAAGTTCAAAACGAACTTCACGGTATCCTTGTCAAGATCGCGCAAAAGCTCGAGCGCCAGCGGGGCCATGCGCGCCTCAGTGTATCGCATGGCGGCTGCGGAATCCCCGTCGATGCTGCCGAAGTTGCCGTGACCGTCCACAAGCGGTGATTGCATGTTGAAGTTTTGCGCCATGCGCACCATCGCATCGTATACGGATGTATCTCCGTGCGGATGGTATTTGCCCAAACAGTCGCCCACGATGCGCGCGCTCTTTTTATATGGTTTGTCGGGCGTTAGGCCGAGTTCACTCATCGTGTAAAGGATGCGCCGCTGTACAGGCTTTAAGCCATCCTCCACGCGTGGAAGTGCGCGCTCCAATATAACGTATTCCGCGTAAGGCATCATGGATTGGTGCATTACCTCATCCATGGTCTTCGGAATGATGGTTTCTCCCAACGTGCCCGTGGGCTTATCCGTTTTCTTTGCCATTTATACCGTCTCCCCCGCGGTTTTCTCAATCTTATCCTCGAACGAATCGACCTTGTTGAAGTTTGCGAACTCGCTGATGTATTCTTTGCGTGGGGCAACCTTATCGCCCATGAGAACGGTTACCATATGCTCCACGTCCGCACCGTCTTCGATATCCACGCGCACGAGTGAGCGGTGATCGGGGTTCATGGTGGTTTCCCAAAGCTGCTCCGGGTTCATTTCACCTAAGCCCTTGTACCTTTGGAGCGTGTAGCCTTTGCCTACCTCTTTAATGGTTTCTTGAAGCTCCTCGTCAGAATAGGCATAGCGCACGGTCGTGCCCCGCTGAACCTTGTAAAGCGGAGGCAGGCCTATGAACACATGCCCGTCGGTGATGAGTTCCCGCATATAGCGGTAGAAGAATGTCAAAAGGATCGCCCGTATGTGTGCACCGTCCTGATCGGCGTCCGCGAGGATGATGATCTTGTTGTATTTGATGTTCATGATGTTGAAGTCCTCGCCGATGCCCGTTCCGATGGCGGTGATCATGGAACGGAACTCATCGTTTGCAAGCACCTGATCAAGTCGCTTTTTTTCTACATTGAGCGGCTTGCCGCGCAGTGGCAATATCGCTTGAAAGCGCCTGTCGCGGCCCTGCTTGGCGCTGCCGCCCGCGCTGTCGCCCTCCACGATAAATAGTTCATTGAGCATAGGATCGCGGCCTGTACAGCTTGAGAGCTTGCCGACGAGCGGAGCGTTTTCTAGCTTGTTCTTCTCGCGAGCCACACTCTTTGCCTTGCGCGCTGCTTCGCGCGCCTTGGAAGCCTGCATGGCCTTTTCGGCAATCTTTGATGCGGTATCCGCGTTTTTGAGATCCTCCAGATACGGTGCAAGCTTTTCGGTTATAACGCTTTCCACGGCGGTGCGCGCCTCGGTGTTACCCAAGCGCGTCTTGGTTTGACCTTCAAACTGTATCGTATGCATTTTCAAAGAAAGGATAGCCGTTAAACCCTCGCGAAAATCTTCGCCCGCGAGGGACGCATCTTTATCCTTCAATATATCGTACTTGCGGCAATAGTCGTTAAGCACCTTGGTAAGCGCTGCTTTAAAGCCTGTTTCATGCGTGCCGCCTTCGGTGGTGGGGATATTGTTTACATAGGAGAATATGCTTTCGGCATAGCCATCGTTATGCTGGAGCGCAACCTCAACGACGATGCCGTCCTTTTCGCCTTTGAAGCAGATGGGCGAATCGTAAACAGCCGTTTTATCTTCGTTGATGTATTTTACAAAATCACTAAGACCGCCGTCGTATTTGTATTCACGCGTTTTTTTGTTTCCCCATTCACGCTGGTCCTCAAGCCTGAAAAGCACACCCTTATTGAGGTAAGCAAGCTCGCGCAGGCGCTTTGCAACGGTTTCAAAATGCATCTGCAGCGTTTCAAACACCCGTGCGTCCGGCAAAAATGTTACCTTGGTACCCTGCTTGCGCGTGCGCCCCGTTTCGGTAAGTGGGCCCATAGCCTGTCCGGAGATTGTTTTGCCTTGAGAGTCAATATAGCTTCTGAACTTTTGCTCGTATATGCGGCCCTCTGTGCAGACCTCCACATCTACAAATTCCGATAGCGCGTTTACAACCGATGCACCCACGCCGTGCAAGCCTCCCGAAAAGCCATAGGAGCTGTTGCCGAATTTACCTCCCGCGTGCAGCTTTGTAAATACCAGTTCTACGCCGCTGACGCCGTATTTTTCATGCATACCGACGGGTATGCCGCGCCCATTGTCCTGTACGGTCACAGTGTTGTCGCGATGCAGCGTTACGGAGATGTCATCGGCATAGCCGTTAGCCGCCTCATCTACGGCGTTATCTACGATTTCCCAAAGCATATGGTGCAGGCCGCGCGCGCCTGTGCTGCCAATGTACATACCCGGCCTCGCACGAACAGCTTCCAGCCCTTCCATCACTTTGATATCGCTTACGCTATAGTCCTTCGCCATGCTTCCTCCGCCAAAAAAGAAAATACCACATTTTGTGGAAACGTCCGCGCGCATGCGGAACATGTTGGTGTTTGCACCGAATTTTACCTAATGACCTTCTAGAATCCATTATAATATATCCCGCGATTTTGGGCAACTTAAGCATATCTTATTGCAACATTCTAAAAGGAGCTATATGGAAACGGATACCATCGATTTGCTCGATCAAATTTGCGAAAACGCACGGTTCGGCAAGAAGATGCTTGCCGCTCTCATCAAGGAAAGCGAAGACGGCAGCTTCCGCAACGCCCTCGCGGAGCATTTTGCGCGCTACCATAGCGTGCTCAACGAGGCGAAGGAGCTTCTTCATGCGGATAATTCGGCTTGTGCAAAAAGAAAAAAGCCGATGGAAGGCATCGGCAAATTTGCGCACATGGCGCTTTCTATGAACCTTTTAATAGATAAGACTTCGTCGCATATGGCGGAAATGGTCATGCAAGGCTCGCTTTCCAATATCACGGATCTTGCGAGCGGTATGCGCACCTTTGCGGGTGCGGATCAAGAAGCCACGGCGCTCGGGCGAAAATTCGTCGAGCAAGAACAGGAGAATATCGGGCGCATGATAGATTATCTGTAATACTTTTAAGTGCTTTCTTGGGTTAGCAGCGACGCAAATACAAACCGATAAATATCCCCTGCTCGGTTCTCCCATTGCTTACACGCTAACCTTGCGCTTTCCACATCCGGCAGTAAAAGCTTAAGGGAAACGATTTCGTTGTCGCCCTCAAGCGCCTTGAGCATTATCTGGTAAGCTCCCGAGGGGAGCTTTTCCATGCCGGAAGAGTATTGCGCACTCCGCAACACCTTATCGCCGCTGAGCGCCACATACTCCTCCAGTTCCTCTCGCAGTGAAAGCGGCAAGCGCTCGGCAAACATATCGATGGTTTCGCGGCCTCTTGAAGTTAAACTGTAGGCCTGCCCAAACGCGCGCGGCACGGCAGCCAGCAGTCCCTCCTCCTCTAACTCCGACACGGCGTTTTGCAGATCGAAATATGGCATTAGTTCCCGTTCGCCGCAAAGCGTTGTCAGCTGTTCGCGGGTTAATTCCGCACCGAGTTCGCGAACCACATATAGTATGATAAGCTTATTTTTTGTAAAGCTGTCGGAGAAATATGACATGCCCAAAACTCCTTTTTCCTCAGCGTTTGTAACGTTTTTCTACTGTATGTATTATTATAACACAAACGCCGTATAAAAAAAATTCCACTTGCAATGACGCGGATTCTATGTATAATAGAATTTGCGCAAGGGGTTATAGCTCAGCTGGTCAGAGCGCTACGTTGACATCGTAGAGGTCGTTGGTTCGATCCCAACTAATCCCACCACCATCCTGTGATGTGCGTTATGCTTTGGTTATAAACCCACAGTGTAATGCCGGGAGCGTTTGTTGGTTAGGCACATGCCACCTTCGTTTGTTTGGTAAGCAGAAGCCGCCACGACGCACCCACCTGCCAAGAGGCGGGTATTTTATAACTGGGGTAGACGGCATCCCGGGATAAGTTTTAAAAATATTTGTTGCGGAATTGTGTAACGGTAGCACCTACGACTCTGACTCGTATTGTCTAGGTTCAAATCCTAGTTCCGCAGCCAAAACAGAAAGCTCCAAGGTTGGGGCTTTTTTGTTGTATTACGCACACATCTTCGTTACTTCAGCATGATTAGCACTTCATCTCGATAAACCACTTATCCTCCTCAAGAAAAAGGTGTCGGAATGCTTTTCCTATACGAACCGTATAGCGAATTCCCGCGCCTCCGGCCTTGGTGGATGCGGCGCGGCATACGTTGGTTATCTCGTCAATTTCGAACTTTCTTCCATCCTCCCATTCGATGGATATAGGTATAAGCCGGCCTGTGGAGGAGAAATGCGCCACCACGCCGACGTAAACCTTATGCGCCGAGGGCTGCATCTGCATGGTGCTTACCTCCTTCTATCACATAGCCTTGAAAAATCCTACAGGATGGATAATATGATCCTCCTTGGGGTTTATGTTGGTCAAAGTATTGTCCATGGTAACGATTGCCCGATTGATAGCATAGTGGCCAAAACGGTAACGAATCCCATCCACCGTACGCTCAAGCTTTTCTTGTTTTAATCTAGCGGATTCATCCTCAAAAAGCGTAAGCTGCCAAGGTGCTTGTTCGGGTACAAGGTCGGTGGCGCGGATGCCGATGCTGCGAAGAGGCTTGTGCCAAGTATAGCTTTGGCGAAGCAGCTTTAGTGCAACTGCACACAACTCCGAAGCTAAGCAGGTAGGCTGGGGCAACTTCATTTGGCGTTCAAAGCAATATAAGCCATTGTCCCGCAGGCTTATCTGTACGGTACGGCACAAGAAACCCTGCTCGCGCATTCGCTCGGTTACGCTTTCGGCCAACATAAAGTAGATAATTTTGGCATCCTGGTCGCATTTTAGATCGCGCGGTGTTGTGGTTGAATTTCCGATGCTTTTTACAGCCGCTTCTTCATCCGCCTGCATAACAGGGCTGGGGTCTAACCCGTTTGCAAAAGTTGAAAGTACAAATCCCCAATTCCCGAACCAATCATTTAAATATTGAGGTTCAACCCTTGCGAGATCACCGATGGTATAAACGCCTCGGTCGTACAGCTTCTTGCGCGTTGCAGGACCGACATAGAGTAAATCAGCCGCAGGAAGCGACCAAACTTTTTGCTTATAATCATCTTTTGTTATTACCGTTACCGCATCCGGCTTTTTGAGATCGGAGCCGAGCTTGGCGAAAACCTTGTTCCATGCAACGCCGATAGATACGGTGATACCCAATTCATCTTTAACCCTTTGCCTGATACTGTCGGCAATCTTTTTTCCGTCGCCAAAAAGATGCGTACTTCCCGAAACATCAAGCCAGCACTCATCAAGACCGAAAGATTCGATCTGATCGGTATATTCCCCGTAAATGCTGCGCACAAGCCGCGAGAAGCGAATATACAGCTCATAGCGCGGTGGCAAGACGATAAGCTTGGGGCAAACATCACGCGCTTGCCACAACGCCATGCCTGTTTTTACGCCGAACCGCTTAGCTATCTCATCCTTTGCTAAAATAATCCCATGACGCGCCTCTACATCGCCGCCGACAGCAACGGGGTTGCCGCGCAGTTCCGGCCGGTGTAAAAGCTCAATATTAGCGTAGCAGGCATTTATATCGGAATGCAGAATTACACGCTCCACTTCAAAACCTCGAACATTTGTTCTGTCTGATTATTATATGCTTGAGGGGTAAATAAATCAACTGCCAAATTTTAAAAGCTATGCTATGCTATGTTTAGGGTAAATGGAGGATAAAGTAATGTGCGGACGATACTATATCGCTATTGAGGATGACGAGCTTCAGGATATCATGCGCGAAGTTCAGCAAAAAGTTGACGCCGCGAAGCTAAATACAGTCAAAACCGGCGAAATATATCCAACGAATATAGTGCCTGTCCTAACCCCAAACGGAGCCGCTTTGATGAAATGGGGATTCAAAAGGTTTGACGGGAAGGGACAAATCATCAACGCACGAAGTGAAACTTTATTAGAAAAACCGATGTTTCGAAAACCGCTTCTCGACGGTCAACGGTGTCTTGTTCCGGCATCGAATTATTTTGAATGGCAAGCACAGCCGGTAGGAAAAAAGATCAAACACACAATTTACGACCCTTCTGCGCGGGTGATTTACATGGAGGGGCTTTACCGGATAGAAAAGGAAAGCTCTCTCCCCGCCTTTGTCGTCCTAACACAGGAGGCTGATTCCAACTTGCGTATCATTCATGAACGCATGCCGGTAATACTCGACTCCGCTAATGCAAAGAGTTGGTTGACCGGCGATTCGTCTAATTTTCATGGAGTCAAGCTCGCTTATAAGGTCTCCGTATAAGCGTTAATTATTTTCTTTAGGCCAAGTATATTTATATCTGCATTATTCAAGTAAGTATATAAATTTTGAAATATATTCTACCCCCGTCTTGACGCACTGCATAGCATTGTGT
>JAEZLG010000081.1 GCA_023435855.1 Bacillota bacterium
TCCGTAGGCTCTTCGGCGGATTCGAATATAAATTGGTGCATCGCGAGCGCGTTTGCCGGGAGGTCACATAAAAGTACGGATGAGCGCGCGTAGCTGCCGCTCTTATATAATCCGTCAGCAGGCACGCGGAAGTGCAGTAGCCCGTTTGTATCAAGTGTCAGTACACTCAGCATGCAGTTTAGGATATTGGCATTTGTCATGTTCGTCTCTACATGCGGTAGAACATCATCGAGCATGTCGTACTGCTTGGTTAAGCTCGCTTTCATAAACTTGGCAAATACCGCGGTGAGTACGGAAAACTGGCGGTTGGTGCGGTTGAAATCGCTGTCAAGATGCCTTACGCGCGCATAGCCGAGCGCTTGCTTACCGGTAAGTTTCACATTGCCGGCATTGGCAAATATGAACCCGTCCCAAAGGTATTCTACACCGCGCTGCTTATTAAGTCCCGCGATGCAGTCGTTGGCGGAGGATATTTCTGCGGCGGTCATCTTCACGGTAATGCCCCCGAGTTCGTCGATGATTTCCTCGAACATATTGAATTCCACAAGAACATAGTCTCGTAAATTCAGATGAAAGCTTTGGTTGACGGTCTTAAGAAGAAGCTCCACACCGCCTTTTGCAGCGGAGGAGTTGAGTTTGCCGTAGCCGTTATCGGGGATATCCACAAGCGTGTCGCGTAAAATGGAAGTTAGCTTTAAGCGCTTGTTCACGGTGTCGATGGTGGCAATCATAAGCGTATCGGCGCGCGAATTGCCGCTTTTGCCACGCCTGTCGACGCCGATGAGAAGGACGTTGATGTAGCGGCTGTCATTTGCCTGTGTCTGCATTTTTTGCAAAACATCGGTTGAAAGCACGGTCTGTGTATATACGTCGCTCAGAGGCAAAATTACCTGCGGCGTGGGCGTAGGTATTGGTGTAGGTGTCGGCACGAATGTACCGTACGGCGTTTTCGTGGGGGTAAAAGTTTGCTCGGGTGTAGCGTCAAGCTCATCGTCCTCGGCAAATGCAGTGGGCGTTTCAGGTCTGTAGAGCCTATTTAATAGGTTCATCCCGAGTATACCGGCCGCAAGAAAGCAGACGAGCACGAGTGTACCCAAAATAATAGCGATCTTTGTCCAAACGGACATTTTTTTCTTTCGCTTAACGACCTTTATTTTCTGCTTTTTCTGCTCATTTTCCATATTGTCCTCGATTAAAAGGTCGAATTTTGTGCTCCTAATACAAAAAACGTGCGAGAGCGTCATTTTGTTGCGCGCGCACGCTGTTTTTTCGGCACGCTGATTATAACATTGCACGTAAGAAAGTGTCAACGCGCCGTGAATTTGTAAAGCCGCGCTTTAGCTATATTGTATGCGGAAAAGCATTACTCCTATGGTATAATATTCCTTATAGTTTAGTTTTGGAGGGGCAGTATGCTGTGCCTGAATTGTCATAAGGAAAACCCTTTGGGGATGAAGAATTGTATGCATTGCGGGAGGGAGCTTTCAATTTCGGATTCGTCCCGCTTTCTTATGCCTGATACCGTTCTTCTTGGGAAATATAGAATATGCCGCGTGCTTGGCGAGCGGGACTCTCAAGTAACCTACCTCGCACACGATCAGGGGCTCGATATACATGTTGAGGTTACAGAATACTTCCCTGTAGGGATTGCTGCGCGCTTAAGCATTGATGCGCCGCAGCTCACGGTAATAGAAGGAAAAGAAGAGACTTTTCAAAGCGGCCTAAAGGATTTTTTAAGGGAGGCGCAAAACCTCGCGCAATCCGGCAATTCCGTTCGAGACTTTTTCCGCGCTAACGGTACGGCGTATACTGTTATGGTTTACGCGGAGAATATTGTAATCGAACCTGTAAAGCCGAAAAAAGATAATGCAGCAGCGAAGCGAAGCTTTCCTTTGTGGCTGCCGATAACGGGCGGCGCGTTTATTATTTTGCTTGTTCTCCTTTTGGCGCAGCCGCGCGGTGAAAAAGCCTCGGTGCCCGAAACTGTTCCGACATTAGCTTTGACCGCGGCTGTTATCTCGCCCCCGCCGGAGGCGGAATCCTCCGCAGCACCTATTGTGATACCTGAGATACCGATACAATCGCCGACGCCTGCACCCAAATTAACGAGGGCGGAGCTTGCACAAACCAACCGCTATACGGTCGCGTGCGGCAACCGTCACGTTGCCTATATCGGACAAGACGGCGATTGCTTAAGCGTGGGGAGCGACCTATACGGGCAGAGAAGCGGTATAAAAATATACGGCTCCGAGGTGCTTCGACAACTCGCCGCAGGTTATGCGCATACCGTTATGCTTTTTGAAGACGGCAGCGTGCGCTCGACAACATTACTTGCCCCTTCGGGTGAAGAGCCCTACGATTACGGCCAGTCAGACGTGGATGGATGGAAGAATGTGGTGCAGATAGAGGCGGGATGGGTGCATACCGTCGGCCTTCTAAGTAACGGCGATGTGCTCGCAGCAGGGGATAACGCACACGGCCAATGCGAGGTTGAAAATTGGCATAACGTAATAGAGATTGCCGCAGGAGGCTGGAACACGGCTGCTTTAACCGATGACGGGCGCGTACTCGTCGCCGGCGATAACGAATACGGCCAATGCGATATCGACTGGTCTATGGAGAATATCGTGCATATCGCTGTAGGACGGCAGTTTATCGTCGGCCTTCGTGCAGACAATACCGTGGTTGCAGCAGGACGCAATCTGCAAAACCAACTGAATGTGTCTCAGTGGCAGGATGTTGTAATGATCGCTACGGGCGACTATCACACGATAGGCCTTACGGATGCGGGTAAAGTCGTTTCAACCTCCTTTTCGGGCAGCAACGATTACGGGCAGTATCTTACAAGCGAATGGGAAAATATCATCGCGGTCTACGGCGGGGCACGCTCGACGGTTGCGTTGACTACGGACGGTACGCTTCTTGTAAGCGGCCTCGTGGATGCGGATACCTATGCATATACGGGTGCAATGCAGGGGCCTGCCGCAATTTTTATACCATCAAAATTCCGTTAAGGATAAAAAATGCAAACCTACCGTGACGAAAGCGGGTATTGTATTGCTTCTATACTAAGCATCGGGTAAAATAGTATGCCATGAAAGGAAGAGTATCTAATGCAATACGATCGCTTTGCCAATGTGTATGACGCGCTTATGGCGGATGTGGATTACGGCCTTTGGGCACAGTATATCGCATCCTTTTTACCGCTAAGCGAAGCATCGGTTGCGGAGTGTGCATGCGGTACGGGTGAGATAACCTTGCGCCTAAAGCGCATGGGATATAGTGTTACGGGCATAGATATTTCCGAGGAAATGCTTAGCGTGGCGTCTATAAAAGCACGAGAAGCGGGCTTAAAGATACCCTTTGTTCAGCAGGATATGCGTTCTTTAGCGCTCCATAAGCGTGTGGACGCGGTGGTCTCAGCATGCGATGGGGTAAACTATCTAAACTCCATGGACGCAGTACGCCGCTTTTTTACAAGTGCGTATCTTGCACTTAACGATGGCGGGGTGCTATTGTTCGATGTTTCCTCACAGTATAAGCTTTCTAAAACGCTCGGCTTAAGCAGTTTGGGATATGACGACGGCGAACTTGCCTATGTTTGGAAAAACTGCTACGATCCGAAAAGCCGCTTAATCGAGATGGAGCTCAGCTTTTTTGTAAAAAACGGCGAGCTATACGAACGGTTTACGGAAACGCATGTGCAGCGCGCGCACACCCAAAGTGAGCTACTAAAAGCACTCAATGCTGCCGGGTTTACGAAAATAGAGGTTTATGACGCCTTCACGCGCGATGCACCGATAAAAAACGCGCAGCGCCTACAGTTCGTTGCGCACAAAAGCTAATCAAGGAGAATTCATGACAAACGACGTTATCATAAAAGGACTAATTCTGGATAGGACCATGCGTTTCACGGCGATTGACGGTAAGGAACTTGTGGAGGAAGCGCATAAGGTGCATTCTACCTCGCGCGTATGTACAGCAGCGCTCGGGCGTACTCTCATGGCCGTTGCAATGATGAGCATGGAGCTTAAAAACGAGAATGACAGGCTTACGGCAATTATAAAAGGTGGCGGGCCTGCGGGCAACATCGTGTGCACGGCGCGGCCTAACGGCTTAGTAAAGGGCTATATTGAAAACCCGGAACTCGAACTCCCGCTTGCACCAAACGGCAAGCTTGACGTATCCATGGCGGTCGGCTGGTTTGGTGACCTTACGATTGTGCGCGATCTTTCCATGAAGGAGCCCTATGTGGGGCGCTCAGAACTCGTTTCGGGTGAGATTGCGGAGGATTTTGCGCGGTATTTTACAATCAGCGAGCAGACGCCGTCTCTTGTGTACCTCGGCGTTCGGGTAAACGGCGAAAGTGGTGAGGTGCTGTCGGCAGGCGGGCTTATGATACAGCCGCTGCCCGGCTGTCCGGAGCAGAATATAGATCTTATCATGAGCCATGCTCAGAGTATTGAGAGGCTGAGCGTTCTACTGGAAAACGGACTTACCCTTGAAGAATCCTTGCAAGAGATGCTCGCGGGGCTTACTATAGAGAAAACGGAAACCCTTACGCCGCGCTTTTTGTGCGACTGCAGCCGTGAGCGGCTTGAGCGCGTGCTCATTAGCCTTGGTAAAGAGGAGCTGACCGATCTCATTAAAACCGATGGTAAGGCCACGCTCAACTGCCATTTCTGCAACACTGCCTACGATTTTAATGAGACGGAATTACGTGCATTGCTTGAGGAGTCACAAACCAAGTAGGGCCGATTCCATATCTGCCCGTGATGGTTGTAGGTGTTGGATTTAGAATCTTCCATCGTGATGATTGCGTCTCAAAGGGGATATAGGAAAACATACATGCCGGATCAAGTGAAAAATCGTATACCTTTCAATAAAGGCAAGATACTTAAGTTCGAGAGGACGGGGGAGTATTTCTTTCGCCGTGGGCTAAATAAGCTCGATCAGAACAATCTGCTCGATGCGATGGCAAACTACCGCCTCGCGCTCGAACGCGACCCGCAAAATGAGGAGATAAGGCTTGCCATAGCCGAAACGCTCACGGAAATGGGGCGTTATGAGGAATCCAACAGAGTATTGTTGACATTCTTCTATGAGGAAAAGGAACGCCCGAGCGAGTGCTATTTCGGCATGGGCTGCAATTTTTTAGGCATGCAGGAGTATGTGCGCGCCAAGGATAGCTTTATGCACTATGTGGATATCGATCCTGACGGCGAGTTTTCCTACGAGGCGTACGACATGCTGAGTGCGCTCGACGAGAGCGAGGAGAACGGTGAGCTCACCAAGGGCCTTGCCGCGCGGCGCTCAGCGCTCAAGGGCAAGGAGCTTATCGAGCGCGGAGACTTCAAAAAAGCCATTGAGGTATTAAAGCGGCTTGTTGAGAAGGAACCGGAGCTGACGCTTGCACGTAATAACCTTGGCCTTGCGTATTTCTGCGACCGCGATTATAAGAACGCCACCGCCGAAGTGGGTGAAATATTAAAATCCGAACCGAACGACATACAGGCACACTGCAACCTTGCTGTATTTCTCCATGCCGCCAAGGACGAGGAAGGTGTTGAGCGCGAGCTTGCGTTTTTGAAAAATGCAAAAACCGATGACCCCGATGAGCTGAATCGCCTAAGTGCAACGCTCATGGAGCTTAATGAATTCGCGCCTGCTTACGATCTTTTAAAACAGCTTTTCAGACTCATGCCCTATGATGCGGGTGTGGTGCATCGCCTTAGTGTATGTGCCTGCCACCTGGGGGATTATAAGCGTGCAACATCCGGCTACGACAGGCTTTTAAAGATAGACGCGAGCGACAGCGTGGCACGCTATTACCGCGGCGTTTGCCGTGCAGCCATAGCGGAGCCGCCAAAGCGCTTCAACTATTTAATACAATATCAGGTACCGCCCGAAGAAATGCTTTCGCGCATTCATAAGCTTAACGAGTACGTGGGCAAGCCGCGCACGGAGCTTCTAAAGCTTTGGGAATCGGGAGGGGAACTTCCCTCGCTCATCCGCTGGGGCGTTGAATTGCCCGAGCGCAGCGTGAAGCAAGCGATGCTTGCGCTTGTCGCAACATTTTCCGATTATAAAGCGGAGCTCTTCTTACGCGACTTCGTTTTGCAATCAAACCAGCCGGCTGAGCTTAAGCGAGATGCTTTTGGCTATTTAAAGCAGATCGGCGCAAAAGAGCCGTATCTTGGCTACATCGACGGTGAGCTTGTGCAAAGCCGTGTGTTCATCGCTAACATACCGCCCGAAAAGGTGCCCAAGCGATATGGCGACGTCATGGAGTTCTGCTTTTCCGGCATGCAGTCCGAACGAACAGAGGAGACTGTGTTTGCCGCAGCGCGGCTATGGAGCACATATCTTGAGACACTCTCAGGCTTCCCGGAGCTTTCCGTGCCGCAGATTTACGCCATGGCAGCAGCTCTTGAATACATTGCCTGCCGAGAAACGGGAGAAGCTGTCACCAAGGCGGAGCTCTGTCATAAATACGAAGTCTCGCTTTTGCGCTTCAACAATGCACTAGCAAAACTAAAGACCGGCAAAAAAGCAGAATAAGGTAGGGCTGTAGGGACGCATGCCCACATGCCGCCGTACCTACTTTTCAGCATTACGCAACCGGCGGGATGTGGGTATCCCGCTCTACTCCAGGACATGATGTGCGCTAAATGCGCAGGGGTTTGACTCCCGCAATCTTGATGAATTTTGTTGCCACCTGCAAACTCGGGCTCGAAGCGCTCGTAGCCGCGGAACTGAGAAAGCTTTCTATCGAAGTCGTGCGCGTAGAAGATGCGCACGTCTCGTTTACGGGCGAATATCACGATATGGCGCGGGCGGTTTTATGGCTTCGCACTGCCGAGCGCGTGCTGTTGGAGGTAGGCAGCTTTGAAGCGCGCACCTTCGACGAGCTTTTCGAAGGCACAAAGGCACTTCCTTGGAAGAGCTTCCTCGCGCGGGATACATTTATCCACGTCACGGGGAAAAGCGCAAAAAGCATGTTGTTTTCGGTGAGCGACTGCCAGAGCATCGTCAAAAAAGCCATCGTAGATAACCTCAAATCAGCATACCGCACGGATGTCTTACCGGAAACGGGCAGGCGTGTGATT
>JAEZLG010000099.1 GCA_023435855.1 Bacillota bacterium
CAAGTGACATAGTCACTTGCGCGACCGAGCCCCGGCCCATACCCCACATGCCCCCTCTGCCGATACCATGCATGGACCGAAGGGGGAAGCGGGGGTACAGCTTTTGTTAAAGTGCGGGCATTCAAGCGGTGAAGACTGCCCTGCGATGACACTGCCGCACAAACACCCTTTCTTTTCTTTACCCAAAGGGATATCCATGGAGCCCGCGTCAAAGCGCGCATAGTGCGGCGCTATAAAATAACCGGAGTCGGGTATTTCCCCAAGGCCGCGCCAAGGGGATGCAGCGGTAAAAAAGCATTCGTTGATGAGAGCGAGAGCCTCTACATTACCCTTTGCGCTTACGACACCCGTATAAAGGTTATGTGCCTCGTATGTGCCGGACTTGATTTGGCTAAGAAGGTCGTAAATGCCTGCAAGCACCTGTTCGTATTGAAATCCGGCCACCGTGAGCGGCACCCGCCGGGATTCACAAAATGGCCTATAGATATCGCTCCCTAAAATGGCGCTCACATGCCCCGGGCCGATGAAGCCCGTAATGGAACAACCGTACTCGGTAAGAAAATAAAGCGCCGGCATAAGTGCCTTCACAGCGGTTAAAAGCCGTACATTATCTATATTTTCCTCTTCTAAACGATTCAATAAAAGTGCATAGATGGGAAGCGTGGTTTCAAAGCCGACGGCAGCAAATATAAACTGCGTTTGGGGCTCAGCTTTAGCAAGATCAAGCACTTCCATGGGCGAATAAACGATCTCAACCCTTGCACCCTGCGCCTTTGCCTGCAAAAGAGATAGTTCGCTCCCTGGCACGCGAATAAGATCACCGAATGCGCAAAGACATACGCCTTTTTTAAGGCTCCATTCTACCGCACGGTCGATGTAGCCCGAAGGGGTTACGCAGACGGGGCAGCCGGGACCCGATATAAGCTTTACTTGCGGGGGCAAAACGGCATGCACGCCAAATTGCACGATGCTTCTCGTGTGCGTGCCGCATACCTCCATAAGCCGCGCAGGAGGTCCGTCATAGGAACGGATGCTTGCGGCAAGAAATTCTGCTCTATCCATCAATAAATTCCATCTGAGCGAATAGCTCGTCTAATTCCTCAACCTCGGATTTTGTTATAAGCGATATGGCGCAGCCGGCGTGCAAAAGCACATAGTCGCCCACCTGAGCGTCCACAAGCGAAAGCTCTGCACGAAGGATATTCCCGCGCACATCCACCTTACCTTTGCTGCCTTCCTTTTCGACCACACGCCCGGCAACCGCGATACACATGGAGATCACCCCTTCTTATTATTCAATGCCGTAAGTGCTGCATACCCTTGTCCGAGAGGTATGCACCCATCGCCCGCGGGATACGCTTCGTTTCGGTAAACCATAAATCCGTCGCGCTCGAGCATCGGGACGAGTATTTCGGTCAAAAGCCTGTTTTGGAACACGCCGCCCGAAAGCGCAACGGTTGCAATGCCCGTTTTTTCGCGGAGCGATTGAAATACCTTTCGCGTAAACGCGCAAACCGTAAGATGAAAGCGGTATGCGAGTTTATTTGTATTTTCGTTTTGTTTTTTCCCCATACACAGTGCCGTAAACGTTGGTGCAAGGTCGATGATGGGTCCGCTCGCATCCTCAATAAGCAAATAGGGCAAAGGCTCCCCGGTTAAAACCGAATTTTCTTTTTGATAAAGCGCTGCCGCGTTTTCAAGTTCAATAGCACTTTGCCCGTCGTAGTCCGATTCGTGGCAGATGTTCAAAACGGAGCTTGCAGCGTCAAACGCGCGGCCCATGCTCGAAGATAAAATCGTGTTGATGTTCGCTTTTAGCGCTGTGGATATAAGTTCAAAGTGCTCGCCGTAGGCGTGCGCTTTCGCTTCCTCTATAAGCTCTGCATCAAGCAGATAGCACAGAGCACTTTTCCAAGCCTGGCGGACGGAATCGTCCGAGCTGAACAGCTTTACGGGCTTTAAATGGCCTATGCGTGAAAACTTCCCGTTTTGCACGAGAATAAACTCGCCGCCCCATATGCTGTTGTCCTCTCCATACCCTGTGCCGTCAAATGCTGCGCCGATTACGCTCCCTTTTAAGCCGTGCTCCGCCATCACAGAGGCGATGTGCGCATAATGGTGCTGCACATAGATAATCGGAAGATTGCGCTTTTTTGCATAAAGTGTGCTTTCATAGTGGGGGTGAAGGTCGCATGCAACAGCTTCAGGCGTAATACGAAGCGTTTGCTCCATATCGACAACCGCATTTTCGTAAGCAAAAACCGATTCCAGCGTATCGAGTGCGCTTGCTTCCGCACTCACATAGGCAAAACCGTTTTGGATAAGGCAAAATGCGCTTTTTTCCTGCGCACCCGTGCAGAGGATGGATGGAGTTGCATCAAAGCCTTTAAGCGCCGTTGGGAAGGGCACATACCCGCGCGCGCGTCGGAGTACATTCGTTTTATCGTTTACTACGGCAGCGACGGAATCGTCGAGCCTTCGGATGATTTCCCTGTCGTGCCACAATACACCCGAGATTAACTCGTTATCTTCAAAAAATGCGAATATGTCCGGTTCATCCTTAAAAATGGGCAGTCCGCTCGGGTTGGCGCTCGTCAAAACGATTGGCCCGGTATCCTTCAACAATAGATGATGAAGCGGCGTATACGGCAAAAATGCGCCCATATACCGGCTGTTGCCGTACACTTCCTTCACGATGCGTGAGGGCTTTCTTTCAAGCAAAACGATGGGCCTTGCACTTGTGTTTAAAAGTTCTTCTTCTTTTTCGCTCACGACCGTGTGCTCCTTTATGGAGCTTAGATTGGGAAACATCACGGCAAACGGCTTTTGCTCACGGCCTTTTAAAGCTCTAAGCGACTTTACGGTATCTAAGCGATAGGGACTCGATGCGAGGTGGTAGCCTCCAATTCCTTTAACGGCGATGATCTTGCCATCAGTAAGCGCTGCTTTAGCCTCCTTGAGTGCATCCCCACCTTGTATAACGCCATTTCTGTCAGTATAAAAAAGCGTTGGTCCGCAGGCGTTGCAGCATACGGTCTGTGCGTGAAAACGCCTGTTTTTCGGCTCTTTATATTCCGACGCACAAAGAGAACACA
>JAEZLG010000041.1 GCA_023435855.1 Bacillota bacterium
ATGTAGATTTGCTTAAGCTTCTGGCAGCTTCCTGAAGGACAGCGCTTTTCGTAAATGTGCGCCTCGTATTCGTTTTTAAAACTTTTAATGGGGCTCACGACCGGTAAAGGTGCGGTTTTCCCAAGGCCGCAAAGCGACGTAGCCGAAATGGTTTCTGCAAGGTCGAGCAAAAGCTCTATGTCGCCTTCTTCACCTTCGCCCGCAACAATGCGCTCAAGTATCGCGAGCATCCTCTTGGTGCCCTCGCGGCAGGGAACGCATTTGCCGCAGGATTCTTTCTGCGTAAAGTTCATAAAAAATCGAGCGACCTCCACCATGCAGGTGTCCTGCCCCATAACGACCATACCGCCGGAACCGATCATTGCACCCGCTTTTGCAAGCGAATCGAAGTCCAAAGGCAGATCGAGATGCTCCGAAGTGAGGCAGCCGCCCGAAGGACCGCCGATTTGTACGGCCTTGAATGTACCGCCGTCGCGCATGCCTCCGCCGATGTCAAAAATGACTTCTCGAAGCGTGGTTCCCATGGGCACCTCAATAAGCCCCGTGTTTTTAATGCTGCCCGTAAGCGCAAATGCCTTGGTTCCGGGACTCGAATTAGTGCCGATCGACCTAAACCACTCAGCACCTTTTTCAAGAATGAGAGGCACGTTTGTAAATGTCTCCACGTTGTTGAGCACCGTCGGTTTGCCGAAAAGGCCCTGTTCCACGGTGCGCGGCGGTTTGACGCGCGGCATACCGCGTTTGCCTTCGATGGAGGCCGTGAGCGCGCTTCCTTCACCGCATACAAATGCGCCCGCGCCGCGGTTGATATGGATTTGAAAAGAGAAGCCGCTGCCTAAAATATTCTCACCGAGAAGTCCCGCTTCGGTCGCCTCTTTTATGGCTCTTTTTAAGCGATTCACAGCCATCGGGTATTCCGCGCGAACATAGATATAGCCCTCTTGTGCGCCGCACGCGTAGCCTGCGATCATCATGCCCTCAAGCATTTTATGAGGGTCGCCCTCCATGATGCTGCGGTCCATAAATGCACCCGGGTCGCCCTCGTCGCCGTTGCAGACGATATACCTTGTTTGCTCAGTCTGACGACGTACCTGCGCCCATTTACGACCTGCGGGGAAACCGCCGCCCCCGCGTCCTCTGAGGTTTGAGAGCGTGATCTCTTGTATAACATCATCGGGAGTCATAGTGAAAAGCGCCTTTTCAAATGCCGCATAACCGCCGATGCCGAGGTATTCCTTAATGGATGTCGCATCTATGTGGCCGCAATGGCCGAGCACCAACCGTGTTTGCTTATGATAAAACGGAATATCGTCCTGCTTTATGTAAACGCTACTGCCGTCATGAAAGGCAAGGCGTTCGATGCGCTCACCGCGCACAACGGTTCTCTCAATAATCTCTTCACAGTCGCTGAGCTTTACTTTGGTATATAGGTATCCTTGCGGCTCAATGCGTACGAGAGGCCCCATTTCGCAAAAACCATGGCAGCCGCTCTTTTTAAGTGCCACGCTTTTTTCGTGCGGTTCTTTTTCAAGCTCGACCGTGCAGGGGATGTTTCGTTCCTTCAGAAGCTTTTGAAACGCATCGTATATTTCAAAAGAGCCGCTTGATACGCAGCCGGTTCCCGCACATACGAGTATTTTTTGGGTCTGGGCGGCAAGAGATAAGGCGTAAGCTTTGCGGCAGGCGCAAAGGTCTTCACGGTTTTTCAGCATAAATTACAGCTCCTTCCTGAGCGATGCAATAAGTTCCGATGCCTTATCGGGCGTCATGGCAGGGTACACCTTGTCGTTGACGGTGATGACGGGCGCGAGCCCGCAAGCACCCAAACATGCCACGGTTTCAAGAGTAAACAGAAGGTCTTTTGAGGTGTGTTCGTTTTCATGTAACCCAAGCTCTTTTCTAAGCCTTGTGAGGATGGGGATGGACTTGCGGATGTGGCATGCGGTACCGTCACACACCTTGATGACATATTTGCCCTTTGGCTCCAGCGAGAAATTTTCGTAAAAGGTGGCGATGCTGTAAATTTTCGTTTCGCTAAGCGCAAGCTTTTTTGACAGCAGCGGAAACACCTCTCGCGGCAGATAACGGTACTTCTCCTGAATGTCCTGCAAAATGGCGATAATGGCGCTTTGCCGGTTGTTATGCTCCTTGAGGATGCAATCCAATTCGGCACAATAGTCGGCGTTATTCATGCTAAGGCTCCTTTAAAGCATTAAAAATAGCTGATTTTTACGTTTTTGCCCATTCTTCTGAGGCATTGCGACAGCTCTTCTACGAGAGTCATCTTGATGCTGAAGGTAATGGGGAGCTGCGGGTTTTGATGTGCGGGGTTTACGGCTCTGCCGACAAAAAGACCTATGTCTGTTGCTTCCTCGAAAAGAAGCCGTGCAATTTTTGACGCACCGTCCTCTTGTGTAGACCACTCCGAAAAGCGGTTGTTAGCCCCTTCATAGTCGCGCGCGTATTCTAAAACCTTGTTGATGGTAACAACACCCTCCGTCACAAGGTCTACGCCTTCTATTTCGGCAGTCGGCGGAATATCGGGGGATACATAGCGCGGCATTGAGACTTGGAGCGGTTTATTGAGGTATTCTGCAGCGAGCGTAGAGGTCGTACCCCCGCATACGATGTGCTTACCCTCCTTGGAGAAAAAAAGCGCCATCATGTGTTTTACATCTTTTGGGTCTGCCGGAGGGCCAATTAATAGGTTCATGGGCGTGCGCTTGCGTATTTTGACGGTGCATACGCTGGCGTCGTCGCCGGGCTTGTCCTTATAAAGAGCACGACATTCGTCAAGCAGCATGGTGCTTATGTTTTTTGCTGTGCGCTTCTCCTCGTATATCGCTTCAAGAAACGCTGCAATCTCGTCGCGTTTCCAACCGAAGTTGAGCGAAAGTCCTACACCCGCGTGCTCTACACCGTCGCTGAACGCAACAAAAGTGTCCCCTTCGCGAAGCTTAAGCTTTGACTTGGAGATGGTTTTATCCCCGATGATTTCGGAGGTTTGCGGGTATTCAACGGCTTTCCCATCGCGCAGAAAAATAGCTTTCGGGTTATCAAACTGGATAAGCTCCGCCTCAAGGTTATTGGCGATGCGTAGTATCGTAAATGTTGAATAGGCAATCTGCCTGGTTTTGCATACGGGGAGCGTGGCGGCCATGGCATCTACGCATTCCTCAAGTGACAGTGAATTGGCAACCATTGTGGAGATGAGTTTTGCGGTGAGTGTCGATAGTATGTTTGCTTTTACACCGCTTCCGAGTCCGTCGGCGAGCACTACCACCAGCGCATTCTCGTCAGAATGCGTAATCTCTATATGATCGCCGCATAGTTGCTCCCCAAATTTGTTAGCGCTCACGTACCCTACGTCAGTGCAAAATTCATTCATTGGACAGCGACTCCTTCAGCTTGGTAAGTGCAATCTTTGTTTCGGCAGTCGTTTCGCCCAGGAGAGAAGCAATCTCCTGTACAGCGCGCATCTGCTTATCAATTACCTTATCGGCAATCTCCATGGTGTTTCGGCTAATCTTATCGCGGCTTAACTGCGTGCGTGTTTCTTCGGTCACATCGCGCATAAAGCAGATGATGATATGGTAACCCTTGTCGTACACAACCGTCTGAACCGCATATTTTTGATATTCCGCAAGATACACACGCTTGTCTCTCACGGGCTTGCTACCCTTCACAACCGTTAGGAAGGGGGCGGGGTCCAAAATACAAGCCACATGCTGCGTGAGAACACTCCTCGGATCTTTTATGTTCATCAGCCGGCACGCTGCACTGTTTAACTGCTGCACCTCTAATTTTTCGTTCAGCACAAGTATGGCGTTGGGGGTGTTTGATATGATGTTGTCGGAAAAGGATTCCGCCTTTTCCTTTAAATACGGCAGGCACATGGTAAGATCCGCCTTGCCCAAAAGCACGGCTTCCGCCTTTTCACGGCAGGAATTATAGCCGCAGCTTCCGCAGTTGAGCTCGTCTTCGGGCTTAAACTTGGCGAGTTTATGGAGAACTTCTTCGATGGCCGTACCGCCTATGTGCACGGTTCGCGGCGCAAGTTTCGGGAACTCCCGAATAAGCTCCGCCTCGGGCGGATAGCTTACTTTAAAGTCCTCCTTGCCGGCGGCACGATTTACCGCAAGAAATTCCTTCACAGGCGCTCGGCGGTTTTTGCCGATGACGGGCCCGCCCACGCAGCTGCCCGCACATGCAGACATCTCGATAAAGCACTTATTGATGTTATGGTTTAATATATCCTTGATGGCATCGATGCAGTTTTCTACACCGTCTACGCTCATATAGGCGTAATCAGCGTTATCAGCAGCCATGGTGCGAAGTATCCCGCCCGTAGTTGGGAAAAGCCGCGCCTTACTGTGCGTAGTATTGTCGGGGATTGACTCGAAAACGATTTGCTCCTCCTCGAGCCATTCAAAAAGCTCTTCAAAGGTAAGCACGCAGTCCACTGCACCGGGGTACTGCTCTGCTTCGGCCTTTTTTGAGATACAAGGGCCTATGAACACGGTTTTAGCGTCAGTATACCGCTTTTTTATATCCATGCAGTGCGCCTGCATGGGAGAAACCACAGGCGCAAGGTAAGGAATCGCTTCCGGATAGTGCTTTTGCACGAGGAG
>JAEZLG010000046.1 GCA_023435855.1 Bacillota bacterium
CTCGTGGTGTTAAACGCCAACCAGCTCGTGGTGGATTGGCTTATCAAGCATATCTCCACTGTGGATAAGCATCTCGGGGATTATGCAAAGAACATGGGAAAATAGATCTTTCGAATAAAAAGCGCGGGTGATTGCACCCGCGCTTTTTTATGCAACTAACAATATACAAAAAAGCAAAAGCAAAGGTATGTTAAGGGCTGCATTGCCGTGGTATGCTGTTCTTGAGGTGAAGGATATGGATTTTCACGAGAAGCTGCAATTTTTCAGGAAGCAAAAAGGGCTTTCGCAGGAGATGCTTGGGGAACGGATCGGCGTTTCGCGGCAGGCGGTGGCGAAATGGGAGACGGGTGTCGCGCTGCCGGATATCATAAATCTTGTTAAATTGAGCAGCCTTCTTTGTGTAACGCTCGACAGGCTTTTGAAGGATGATGAAGACGAATGCCATGTAGCTGCACAAAAGGATGCCACTTCCTCGCAGGAGCGACTCAAAGGATTTTTGTGCGAGGCAAAAAGGAACACCTATGCGGCGGGCGGACCACAATGCACGGCTTCGCGTCCAAATTCGCATGATTTTATGTATGAGTTGGGCGATTACACCTATATAGATACTTATTTAGGCGGCGAGTGCTTTGCCGGCGAGGAAGCCGTGTGGGAAAACGGCGTTCCAGTTTGGGCAATGAACTACGTCGGGCGCGTTTTGGAGGAACGTTTTTCAGGTAAATTCTTAAATGAAGCGCTTATGCATGTACCGGAGGCATTTCCATGCCGCGGTCCCGCGCTCTATACAAACGGGGATTACACCTACACCTGCCGCATACAAGTCGATTTTTCATGGTTCAAGGGGATGGAGGAGATATTCTGCCTCGATTTAAAGGTATATGAGTGTCGGTTCCACGGGGGGAAGTTAAAATAAACGGCGAGGAATGTCTCCTCGCCGTTTGCGGTAGAATCGTGTTCATTTAATAAATTGTATTTCCGCAATGGATGTCAAACGGCGCGATACTCAGCTTTTGAATATCCTTCCAATAGATATCAAAAAACCATTTAATCGCTTTGCCATAGCTTTCTTTAGTATCAAACTCCCAGTAGGAAAAATACTTGACGCATTTTACGATCTTGGTTAATTCTCTCGGAGCATCTCCGAGTTCAATTCCGTCTATCGTAAAAAATCGCTTGAAATATTTAATGTCAATACAACCCGGCTGTTGACGTTGCATCTGTGCGGCATCTTCTATTAGGCTTTCAAATTCAGTTAACTTATCCGGTCGTACTTGAAATATCTTGACCTCAGAAAAACTGCCTTTCATTTTCCACCTCATCAGCCTGTGCCGTAATGACGGTATCAGTATAAAACATGGGCGGATACTATCCGCCACTACAAGTGTAGCATCACAAGCGGCGGGAAAAACCACCCCGGCGCTACGCGCCACCCCTCCAAGGAGGGGAATAATCCGCCCTACCAAATGGCTCTATGTTTCTGTAATGATAGACGCAGCGCGAAGCGGCTCAGCCGTTATACACCTCCGGCTTCATCACACCGATGTAGGGGAGGTTGCGATAATAGTCTTCGCAATCGAGGCCGTAGCCTACAACAAATTCATTGGGAATTACGAAACCGACGTAATCGGGTTTGATATCGCATTCGCGGCGTTCGGGTTTATCAAGAAGGCATGCAATCTTTAAAGAGGCCGGTTCGCGGGACCTTAAAAGCGTGGTCAGGTGGTTTAAGGTAAGTCCGCTGTCCATGATATCTTCTATAATCAGCACATGCCTGTTGGTAATGCTCGTGTCAATATCCTTGGAGATACGCACTATGCCCGAGGTTTTGGAACTGTTGCCATAGCTTGAGATGGACATGAAGTCCATTTCGAGATGGCAGGGCATCTGGCGGCTCAGGTCGGAGAAGAAATGCACCGCGCCTTTGAGTATGCAGATGAGGATAACGTTTTTTCCCTCGTAATCCTCGCTAAGCTCTTTCCCAAGCTCTGCGATGCGCGTCTTTAATTGCTCCTCGCTCAAAAGCGTGTACTTGATATCGTTGTTCATGTTGGTTTTCTCAGCCATGATTACCTCCGGTTTTGCCGTATATTTTTACATCGAGAAATTTTACACGTAATGTCTTTTCGGTATGCTCGTCCACCTTCACGGTTTCAGATATAGAATGCCCCGGAACAAACAGTACCTCTTCTGAGCAGATGAGCGGTAAATTACGCTTATCGCGCGGGATCTTTTTATCGATGAAATACTGTTTTAACTTGCGTCTGCCGGGAGAGTTGACGGGGTAGAAGCGGTCACCGTCTTTGCGGGTACGTACGGTTAGAATATCGGGGTCGAGGTTATTCAAATCCATACACGCGACGGATCTATCCTTTATAAAGCCGTTGCCGTCCACGATCTCTGATACAAATGTACCAAGAGGTGTCACGGTCTCGCCGGGAACATTGAGCTTGACGGAAAACTCCGGCAGCTCCTCGGTAATGCCGAACTGAATAAGCTCGTAACTCGTCCACGCTTCAACAAAAGGAAGATGCAGCTTAGCGCCTGTTCGTGCCTTTAAAAATGCAATTACCTTTTCCACATGAACGCGCTCGATATCCGCTTCAGCGCCCGCGTCTTTGAGCGCAATGCGTATCGCACGGGTTAGGATGGGAAGCGGAAGTTTGCTCAGCGCGCGCCTGTCGTAGCCGCTGTCGCGCTTGCATTCTAGAAGCGCTTGCTCCGCCTTCGTCAAAAGGTATTGCTCGTCCCTTAAAAGGAGCTCTGCCATGGAGCAAAGTGTAGGCACGATGGCGGGGTTGATGTGGCTTTCGATGTAAGGAAGGATGTCGAGTCGTATGCGGTTTCTTGTGCCTTCCGGTTCTAAGTTGGTCTCGTCGATACAATACGCCAAGCCTTCATGGGAAAGGTAGTCCTCTATTTCGTCGCGGCGGACGAACAAAAGCGGGCGAATGATACTGCCGCGTTTTGGCTGCATGCCCGTAAGCCCCGATAACCCGCTTCCGCGTGTCATGTGCAAAAGCACGCTTTCTGCCTGGTCATCCATATGGTGGGCGACGGCAATCAAATCGGCATTGAAATGTATGCGTGCACGCTCCAAAAAGGCATAGCGTTCCTCGCGGCCGGCCTGCTCAAGTGTGAGCTTTTGCTTTTTGGCAATTTCGGGGATGTTTTTGCGCTCCGAGTAGAGCGGTACACCGTAAAACTCACAAAGATCGTGTACAAACTGTTCGTCATGCTCGGCACTTTGGCCGCGTATGCCGTGGTTTAAATGCGCGGCTGCGACTTTAAACTCCATCTGCGGACTAAGCGAAAGAAGCGCATATAAAAGCGCTATGGAATCCGCGCCGCCGCTTACGCCGCATACAACTGTTTGACCGCGCTTGATAAGTCCGTAGGTTTGAATAGCTTCCGCTGCTTTGGTCTGCATAATCAAAACCCTCCGCCGTGTCTTACTAAAAAAAGCCGCAATCGCGGTGCTGCTGTATGCAAAAAGCAATAAGGTTCATGTCGAAAGGTAGTATCAAGTATACTCGTATCGCGCCGATTTGACAAGGGCACGGGGCCAACCTATAATAAAACAAGGTCAAAAACGTAAGGCAGGGGTTCTGCTCCCATTTCCTTATTATAACGGCCAAAACAAGCTATATATTCAGGAGCGTATGCTTTTATGAAATTAGGCGTTGTAGGCTTGCCAAATGTTGGCAAGAGCACCCTTTTTAATGCGATTACACAGGCGGGGGCACAAGCCGCCAACTACCCGTTTTGCACCATAGAGCCCAATGTGGGTATAGTGGCGGTCCCTGACGAGCGATTGGATGCGCTTACGAAAATGTACGCACCCGAAAAGACCACGCCGACCTCCATCGAGTTTTTGGATATCGCAGGCCTCGTACGCGGAGCGTCTAAAGGCGAGGGATTAGGCAACAAATTCCTTTCACACATCCGCGAGGTGGATGCCGTCGTACATGTGGTGCGCTGCTTTGAGGATGATAATATCGTACATGTGGATGGTTCCGTAAACCCTGAGCGGGATATGGAAACCATCAACTTCGAACTTATTTTTGCGGATATCGAGACGCTAGAGAAGCGCATCGACCGCGCGCAGAAAAACAGCAAATCGGGCGATAAGAAATACGCCGTGGAGCTTGATCTTTTAAACCGCTTAAAAAAGCATCTCGAAAGCGGGAAGCCTGCGCGCAGCATGGAGCAGACTTTAGAAGAGTGCGAATTTGTCAAATCACTCTTTTTACTTACAGATAAACCCGTCATCTACGTTGCAAACATTGCGGAAAACGACATAGGGAAGGATCTTCCTGCCGTACACGCGCTCTACGAGGCCGCTAAAGCCGAGCACGCGGGTGCACTAACGGTTTGTGCTAAGGTAGAAGAGGAAATGACGAGCCTTACCTTAGAGGAAAAGGCGATGTTCCTCGAAGCTTTGGGCATTGGCGAGAGCGGTCTTGATAAGCTCGTGAAGGAATGCTATAAGCTACTGGGCCTCATAAGCTTTTTAACAGCCGGCCCGAAGGAAGTGCGTGCGTGGACGGTGGAAAAAGGCGCAAAGGCGCCGCAGGCTGCCGGCAAAATTCACAGCGATTTTGAGCGGGGCTTCATACGCGCTGAAATCGTACATTATACGACACTTATGGAGTTAGGCTCCATGCAAGCCTGCAAAGAAAAAGGTCTTGTCCGCTCGGAAGGCAAGGAATACGTAATGCAGGACGGCGATATCGTATTGTTCCGATTCAACGTGTAGTGCGCAGACGCGCTTTCGCGAACATGACAAAGCCATGTTCGCGTTTTACGCGTGGCACTATAAACCCAAGTGCGCTGCCTTGTAATGAATGCTTTTTACGGCTTTCATCGTATCTTCATCGGGATGGCCTCATCCCGCCGCCGTGCTTCTTTTTAAGGGGGTACTTCATGCGTACCGAAAAGGAAATGTTTGAACTTATCCTTGGTGTTGCACGGCGCGACGAGCGCGTGCGGGCAGCGTATCTGAATGGCTCGCGCGCTAACCCCAATGCTAAAAAAGATATTTTTCAAGATTATGATGTCGTATACGTTGTTGCGGAAACAGCCTCTTTTTTAAGAGATGAGACATGGTTGCGCGTGTTCGGCGATATTCTTATCATGCAAGAGCCCGATAAGCTCGACGTGAGTTTGGGTGCGGATAAGAATTTTAGTGAGAGTTATGCTTACCTCATGCAGTTTACCGATGGTAACCGAATTGATTTAACTATCCAAAGCATGGAACAGACGAAAAAGGAATACGGAACCGACGCCTTAACCGTACCGCTTCTTGATAAGGACGGCATTTTAAAGCCTATTGCGGCGCCGACAGACAACGAGTTTTGGGTTAAAAAGCCCTCCAAGGCAGAATACCGCGCCTGCTGCAACGAGTTTTTCTGGGTTGCGCCCTACTGCGCAAAAGGGCTTTGGCGAAACGAGCTGCTGTATGCAAACGAAATGCTGTTCCACTATGTTTTGAAGGAACTCAAAAAAATGCTCACATGGTATGCCGGCATCCAAACGGGATTTTGTGTGAGCATGGGCAAGGCTGATAAGCAATTGAACGAATATCTGCCGGAGGAAGCGTGGAATCGTCTGAGGCGTGTGTTCTGCGCTGATAGTATCGAAAATGCATGGGGTGCGCTTTTCACGGCGTATGAACTGTTCGCAGAGTACGCAAAAAAGGTCGGGGAAGCACTTTCCTATAACTTTGATTCCATCGAGGCTGAAAACAGCCTTACTTACGCGAGACAAGTGTACGATTTACCAAGCGATGCAATGAAGATATTTTAATAATCCGGAGGGAACCATGCTGGCTACTGCGAAGGGACGTTATGCGCTTCTGATGATGCTCGATATTGCGGCGCAGCCCGAGGGTGAATGCGTTTCGCTGCGCGACATATCTTTTCGGCAGGAAATTTCCGTGAAATACCTCGAGCAGGTTGCCGCACAACTTGTGAAAGCGGGGTTATTAAAAAGCGTGCGCGGCGCACTGGGTGGATATCTTATGACAAAGCCGCCGCATGCATGCACCGCAGGTGACGTACTCCGCACCGTGGAGACGAGGCTAAATCAAATCGACGAGGCGGAGACATCCGGAAAAAGCAGCGCGGCTTGTGCAGCAGCAAGCTTTTGGGATGGCTTTGACCGCGCGGTAAACGGCTATATGGACGGCGTGAGCTTAAAGGATCTTCTCGACGCGCAGATCGAGCGCGGTTACGATTACAGCATCTGATAATTGAAAGGGGCAGGAATCGTTTCCGTGCTTCTTTTTTTAGGAGGGCAAACTTATGTGCGATACCCTTGGTGTACTGCAATCAAACGGCGCGATATTTGCGAAAAACAGCGACCGAAGCCCCAATGAGCCGCAGGTTTTAGAGTGGCATGCACCGAAGATACATTCGGAAAAGACCGTACAAACAACCTATATAGAAATAGAGCAGGCAAAAGAAACACATGGCCACCTTCTGTCGCGCCCGGTCTGGCTCTGGGGTGGTGAGATGGGTGTAAACGAATGCGGTGTGTGCGTAGGCAACGAAGCGGTGTTCACGAAGGGGCCATATGCAAAAACAGGCCTAACCGGCATGGACCTTTTAAGGCTTTCGCTCGAGCGCGGGGAGAGCGCAAAAGATGCGCTTGAAGTCATCCTCGAAAACCTTGAGCGCTATGGGCAGGGCGGCAACTGCGGTTATGATCACGACTTCTATTACGACAACAGCTATCTTATTGTAGATAAAACCACTTTGTATGTGTTGGAGACGGCGGGCAAAATTTGGGCGTACAAGTCCTATCAACGCGCAAGCATATCTAATCGCCTTTCCCTCGGTTCGGACGCGGATTTGTATAGTGAAAATAAGCGTATCGATTTCGCAAAGACGTATTCTGAGCCTGTTTATACGCATTTTTCCGGCTCCAAATTTAGAAATGCACAAACACAAGCGTGCCTTGCTGCAATACGCACGCCAAAGGATGCCTTAAAAGCGCTCCGTACGCATGAAAATGGGATTGACAACCCCCTTAAACAGGGCTCTGTCAGAAGTGCGTGCATGCACGCGGGAGGTCTTATTGGGGATCATACCACCGCAAGCATGATCGTGGAGCTTACCGATCTTACGCCGCGCGTGTGGGCAACAGGCTGTTCAACGCCCTGCATCTCAATTTTTAAGCCGTGCGCCTTTGCTTTAGCGCTGCCCGTGAGCGAACCAAACGACCCCGAAGCGCGGCGCTATTGGGAGGAACGTGAAGATTTTCACCGCGCTGTCATCGGGAGGCGATTGCCGGATGAATTCTACCTGGAACGCGATGCACTGGAAAATGCGTGGTTTTTAGAAGCAGAACATGCGGACGATGCTGCGTTTAGCGCTTTGCAGTCCCGTGCCGTTAAGGAGGAGCGCGCGTTTTATGAAATATGGAAAACCCGTGTACCGGAGGGGTACGAGGGCAGCCGTCGCTTTCATAGCTATTGGATGAAGAAAAATAAAAACCGCATATAATTTTTGAGGGTTTGCCGGGCGGAAATTATAGCGAGGAAATAGGCAGAAAAAAGTATAGAGAAACCGTAAAACATATTGCTAAAAAAGAAGGTAGAAAATTGTGGGAATATTACCTTTTTTTCTTTAGCATAATGCGATTGCATGGTATAATCGAACATATATCTGTCAGCAGCATTTTTATATTGAAATAATCGTGCTTGGGGGTACTGTCATGGACTTTCAAAACATCGAGAGGCTGTGTGTGGGCTGCCTTTCTCAGATGAAGGAAGGGGAACGTTTTTGTTCGCAATGCGGTTTTGATAACGAGCAGCCAAAAGAGCCGCACCACCTTCCGCCGCGTAGCATTTTAGCGGGCAAATACCTTGTCGGCAAAGTGCTTGGTGAGGGTGGTTTCGGCATCACATATCTCGGCTTCGATTTGAACTTGAACATTAAGATCGCTATCAAGGAGTATTTCCCATCCGGCTTTGTAGCACGCTCCGGCGGTGGCACAACCGTTACGCCTTTTACGGGTTCCAGTACCGAGTATTACAGCAACGGTATTGAAAAGTTCTTAACCGAAGCGCGCAGCCTCGCGCGGTTCCATAACCTCGACGGCATCGTTGAGGTGCGGGACTTTTTCCGTGAAAACGGCACCGCCTATATTGTTATGGAATTTGTAGACGGCGTCAATTTACGCGATGAGCTTGAGCGCCGCGGCGGGCGCATGGACGCAAACGAGGTTATGGCGCTTATGCAGCCCCTCGTAGCGTCACTCGTTAAAGTACATAATACAGGCCTCGTTCACCGAGATATAAGCCCTGATAACATTATGCTTACCTCTGAGGGCAAGTTAAAGCTCCTGGACTTTGGTGCGGCGCGGGACGCGGCTGCAAACAAGAGCGTTTCCGTGGTATTAAAGCCCGGATACGCACCCGAGGAGCAGTATCGCACCCACGGCGAACTTGGTGCTTGGACGGATCTCTACGCGCTGTGCGGTACCATCTATAAGCTAATCACCGGCGTTATACCGCCCGAAAGTATCGAGCGGCTTACTAACGATACGCTTGCACACCCCGCCCGCATGGGCATTTTAGTAAACGCTGTGCAGGCGGATGCCATTATGAAAGGCCTAAGCGTACGTAAGGAAGGCCGCTTCGGATCAACGGCTGAGCTTTACGATGCGCTTTACAGCGGCGCAGTAAAGCATTCTACCATACCCGTGCAGGTGGGCGGTACGTATGCACCGCAGGTCGGGGCAACCTATGCGCCGCAGGGAGCGAACTATGCACCGCAGTCCGGAACTGCCTTTGCGCCGCAGGGCAGTGTGTATAATTCTCAAACACAAAGCGGAACACAAACCGGTTTTAAAAAGCTCTGGGCGGAAAAGAAGGGCCTTTTGATTGCCGGCGCAGGCGGTGCGGTGCTTTTAGTTGTGCTTCTTATCGTGCTGTTAACGGGGAATATAGGAGGCACGCCGACGACCGGTGAGGTGCTCAATTCTCCTTCGGCTCCGCCTCCTACGGTATCTCCTACACTTGCGGCTGCCGTTGCTACCCCTGTGCCGTTGGTCAGTCCCGGCACGCAAGAGGTAACCATAAGCTTTATAGACCCGAAGCTGTTCTTCGAGCAGGAGCCCACGGCAACCGAGACCGCGGAAGGAATGGAGTATACCTATTTAGGTATGGACTGGTATGGTGTTTTCAATTATATTTCTATACTCCAATACCAAGGGTATAATTTAGAGGTGGTTGGTGAAGGCGACACCCTGTTTACCGTGAGCGAAGCGGGTACGGTCATCTCCTTCAATGTCGGTGCGGACAATTCGTCCATGACCATGAAATGCCCATCCAATGTGATTCTCAACCTTGTTGATGCGCCCGTTACCGCGCATTATCTCGATAACAACGGTATTACTATCGATCAATGGTTTGATCTTGGCGGCTCGGACTATTACAGCTATTCGGGCTATAACTATATGGGCAACTCCAACGGCAACATCCAGAATACAACCGAGGCAGCACTACAGGGAAACACGCTCTACATTGCCGACAACAACAACTCGAAGGGCATATTTGCTCTTGATGTAGAATCCGGCGATGTAGTAGCACAGCTCACCGATGACAGCCGCTTACTATACTACCTTAATGTTGCGTGGGATTACCTCTATTACTGTACGGTTGAGAACATTGGTGATGATCAATTTTCTTATTTCGCTTATCGCGTCAAGACTGACGGCAGCCAGCTTCCGGAACCCTTGGTTGAGGATGCAAGAAGTATCATCGTGTACGGTGATTTCCTCTACTATATAGATGTTAGCTCCGGTGCGCTCATGCGTATGGGTATTTACGACTTGGGTATTGAGACGGTTCTTGATTACGCCGGCTATTTTGTGAATATCTCGGGTGACCGCATATACTGTGCCGACGCGGGCGATTCAGAGGGCATATATTCCTATGCGCTCGACGGCAGTGATGAAAAGCTGATCTTAGACGCAGACTGCTACAAAATGATGGTCTACGGAGGCTGGATCTACTACCTTACCTCGGAAGATGACGGCAGCAATATTTACCGTGTGGATGTCGAAGGTGATAACGATCAGCTTTTGGTAAGTGAAAAGGTGTATTCCTTTAACATCAACGGCACGAATGTGTATTACTCTACTGCAGATGATTATCAGCTCAAGTGCCTGAGCCTTAAGGATCTCACCACAACGGATATCATAGACTACGGCAATTATCCGACGCTTATTGAGAACGCAACCAACATCGTTCTGTTTTTCACCGACGAAAATGGCGATCTAAACATCTACGATACGGAGAGCGGCACCGGTACCGTCATTGACATGAGCTAAAACGAAGCCAATAGTGAAATAACCGAATACCTCGCAACAAACGTGGACGCAAAACAAACGTGGAGGAGAAAACCACCATGCAAATGAAGCAATGCCAGAACGGACATTTTTACGACGCATCCAAGACCTCAGAGTGTCCTTATTGCGCACCCCCCGCGAGCGGACCGGATAGGGCACCCACCGCGCAGAAAGGCTCCACAGTGGCCATCGTGGAACCCCCAAAGAAAAAGGAGGCTTCACGCACCGTAGCCATTATAGAAAAGCAGGTGGGTTTTGACCCCGTGGTCGGCTGGCTTGTGTGTACCGAAGGTGCATGTAAGGGCAAAAGCTTTCCTCTGCATGCCGATAACAACTTCATCGGGCGCGAGCCGCAGATGGATGTTAGTTTGAAGGATGACGAGACGGTTTCAGCACTAAACCATGCCATCGTAAGTTATGACCCGCGCGATAATGTATATTACTTTACGGCAGCAGACGGCCGCAGTATTGTGCGTTACAACGATAAAGCGCATTTCGGCACAACGCAGCTTACAGCCTACGACAAGCTTATGGTTGGCAGCACAACGCTTGTGTTTATTCCGTTTTGCGGAGAGAAATTTAAATGGAATTGAGCAATGTAGAGACTGCTCTGACGAAGATTCTAGGGACATTCGATTACATATGGATTGCAGGGCTTCTTGCTTTACTTGCGGTGGTATTGCTTATTGTGAATGTATTCAAAGGCAGAAAGGGCAGAACAATGCCTAAGGAGGCAGCCAAGGAGAAAAAGCCGCGCACGCTTGAACCGTGTACGGCAGGCCTTGAGGTTGCAAACGTGCACGGCATAGGCAAACGCAGCTACCAGCAAGATGCGTTTGCCGTAAGTCCGCTATCGGATGTGTCTTTATGCAAACGCTGCGGCGTGCTCCTCGTGCTGGCTGACGGTATGGGTGGCATGACCGATGGCGGCAAGGCAAGCGCCGCCGTCATCGATACGCTGATGCGCGGCTTTGTCGAAGAGGAGCTTGTGTCCGATCCTTCCGTTATGCTCGCTTCGCTTCTCTACCGCGCCGGGGAAAATGTGCAAACACTCGATAACAGCGGATCAACCGGCATTGCGGCGATCGTGCGTGGCAACAAGCTTTACTTTGCAGCATGCGGCGACAGCCGCTTGGCGCTTTACCGTGGTGGTGCATTTATCGTTCTCAATCGCGAGCAAAATTACGCCGCACTTCTCGACGACCGGGCTGCGAGGGGAGAGATACCCTATGAGGAGGCGATTTCAGACCGGCAGCGAAGCGCGTTAACAAGCTATTTAGGCAGTGCTCATCTCAAGGTGGATAGGGCACTTCAACCCGTTACGCTATGCCCAAATGATATTGTTATACTTATGAGCGACGGAATTTTCAACGCGCTCAGCGATGCGGAAATATGTGCTTGCCTTTCACACGGCCTGTACGAAGCGGCCGAAGCGATGGAAGATTCTATTGTACGTAAAAACCTCGAGGATCAGGATAATTTCACCGCCATACTTGCAAAAATTATAGGCTAGATGGGAGAAAGGTCATGAAAAAGAAAATTACGGTAGTATTTCTTGCGCTTCTACTCATGCTTTCTATGCTTCCTATTGTAGGGGCATCTGCGGAGGGCAATCAAAAAGTGCTGGATGCTCGCAGCAGCGTGGTACGCATGTATACAGGTTCCTCCTACGTAGGCGAGGAATACATCGGCTCGGGTATTTGCATCGGCAAAGAGGGAGAGCCCATTGAGTATGTTGTAAGCAACCGCCATGTAATCCTCGACAGCGACGGCAATATATGCGATATGATCTATGTGGTGCTCGACAGCCTTCAGAACTTTGAGAGCGTGATTCCCGCCACAGTTTCTTACTTCGACGTGAGCGTAGATTTTTGCATTTTAAAGCTGGAAACACCCATTACATCGCGCGTTCCGATCACTATGCTCTCAGCAGAAACCGTAGAGCCTACCCAACGCGTATACGCTTTGGGCTTCCCGGCAGTAGCGGATGATCTCAACGACATCGGCTATATGCTTCCTTCACGCATTGATGACGTTACCGTTACCACGGGCACCGTTACAAAAAACCACGCTTCGAGCGACGGGGCGGATTTCATCCAAATCGACGCCACGATTAACGGCGGCAACTCAGGCGGCCCTCTTGTAACTGAGGAAGGCTACTGCGTAGGTATTAACTCCTTCACGGCTACGCGCGGCCAAACCACCAACGGTGCTATCTATATCGACTATGTGTTCGAAGCACTCGAAGGTCTCGAGGTCGAATACCTGCTCGCAGGCGAAAATGCATCCGAGCAACCCGATGCGCCGGTAGTGTCTAATCCACCAACGCAGCCTAACGCGCCAATGCAACCCAATGCGCCCACCATTGAGACAGTGCCTGGAACAAGCAATATGCTTCTCTATGTCCTGATCGGCGTTGCTGCGCTCGTGGTAGTTGTAGTTGTTGTACTCATCATCGCGGGGTCCAAGAAAAAGCGTGCGCAGCCCGTGCAGGCGTTCCCCGGAGCAGCAAGCGCTCCCGCACAGTCGTTCCCGAGGCCCGCAAACGCTCCCGCACAGCCGTTCCCGCAGCAGCACACGCAGCCTGTCGTTTCTCCCTCGGCTAAGACGATGCCTCTTGTACAAAACACCGAATATTCGCTGACGGGCATTGCTTTCCCCAACAGCGTATTCGCCATCAAAGAAAGCATCGTAATAGGCCGCAACGCGGAAAGCTGCAATATCGTATATGCCGAAGGCACACCGGGTATAAGCTCCATACACTGCCGCGTGGCACTTATAAACGGCAGCATTACCCTTTTCGACCTCAACTCCTCATACGGTACCTTCCTTGAAAACGGTGAAAAGCTAGAAGCCAACCGCCCGTACGCCTTAAAGGAAGGCGAAAGCTTCTACCTCGCTACGCGTGAGAACATGTTTACGGTAGTAAAGTAAGGAGATAAGCATTCCAAATGCAAAATGCAACCTTTTATGCCCGAGCCGGGCATGAAGCTATAAAGGTAAAAGACATATTTTCCCAAACATTTAAAAAGCATGGCGCCGGAGACGGTGCCAAGCTTTTTATGGCGGGAACACCGCTGTCTACACCTACGGAAGCGGAAATGCTTCTGAGTTGGCAGAAACCTTTTATATACGCGCGCGTATTTGCTGTGGGTTTTGCGTTCACGCTTTTGATGTACATACTTGTTCTTATGGGCGTAAGCGTGGCGGTTCCCGCGTTTTTATTCCTCGGTTGTTTTGTGATGCCAATCTCTATTTTAATGTTCTTTTGGGAGGTAAACATACCGCGCAATGTAGCGCTGTATACGGTACTGTTTATCTTCTTGATTGGCGGGGCGTTATCGCTGGTGTTCACCATGCTTTTGCACAACGTTATGGGGCTTAATGCCACGGTACTTGCCGCACTTACGGAGGAGCCCGGAAAGCTTTTTGCGCTTGCGCTGTTTTTGCGCAAACCCGATAAAAAATATATCCTCAACGGCATGCTTATTGGTGCAGCGGTGGGAGCAGGCTTTGAAGCGATTGAAAATGCAGGGTATGCTTTCAGCGCGGATTACCCGACAGTTTCGTTATTGATGCGCGGCTTTCAGGCGCTTGGCGGCCATATCATGTGGGCAAGCCTTTACGGCGGAGCGCTCGCCATGGTAAAAGGAGATCAGCCTCTCAACACAAAACACTTTACGGATGTGCGCTTTTTGAAGTACTTCGGACTAGCGGTGTTACTCCATGTGTTTTGGAATTCCGGAATAAGTATTCTATATTTGCCGCTTGTGGGGGATCTTTGGCAGCTTTTGCTTATTGCTGCGGTATTATACCTGCAGTTTCACATGCTAAAAAAAGGTCTTGCGCAGGTGGTCGCGGTGGCAAACGTCGCATCGGGTGCGGGAACACCCGTCTATCAAAGTGCAGCACCGGCTGCAAGTACGCCTGCCTATCAAAGGCCTGCACCGGCTGCAAGCGTGCCTATCTATCAAAGTCCGTCACCGGCTGCAAGTGCGCCTGCCTATCAAAGTCCTGCACCGCATTTTGAAAAGACCATAGCGATGAACTTTGAAGAGAAGGCAAACAATCGCGCTTCGCTTATCTGCACACAAGGAGAGCTCGCGGGCATGGAGCTTCCGCTTGCGTCCGCACGCGTTGTTTTGGGGCGCGACCAAACCAGGGCGAATCTCATTTTGACAAATCCACGCGTTAGCGGTGCGCACTGCGCCGTATGGTTGGAAAAAGGGCGCGTATTTGTAAGTGATCTTGGTTCTACAAACGGCACATTCCTCAACGGAGAACGGCTTCAACCCAATGAAATACATGAACTTTATCCCGCTTCTGAGCTTTGGCTTGCCGGCTATACGGAGTGCTATCAGGTGAAGGTAGAGTAATTCTAAATAGTAAGCTTCATAATTCGACAGCTTTGTTAACTTTCTGTTGCGCGGTTGTCCGGCTTTTTAGGGTGTGGTATAGTCAAACGGAAATACCGAGTAACAGAAGGTAAATGTAAATGAAGAAAAACGTCGTTCTTCTCGCTGTATGTATGGTGGCTTTATTAGCCGTAAGCGGCTGTGAGGGAAGCTTAGAAACCAACGCACCCATATCTACACCCTCTCAAACGGGAGCCGTTCCTGTGATTACACCCGAGGCCGGGGAACCTGTATCGACCGAGCCGCCCATGCAGGGCATGGGCTTTGCTTCCTATGAGATCAGGCGGGAGATGATTTATTATCCCGAAGGGAGTGACGTTGCTTCCGCAGAGTATGTGCTCGACGCACAGCTGCCCTACTTTTCAGACGGTGGCGATATCGCCGCGAGCATGAACGATTCCGTAGCGATGTACCGTGAAGAACTAATGGAACGCGTTGTGAGCGAGAGGGTTCCGCTTGCCGACCGTGTTAACGGTGAGGAATCTCCCTCTACGCTCGTGAGCTGCGAAATGGAGTTTATAGGCGATTATCTAAACATCGGTTTTTATGAGGACGCAAGCTATGGCGACAGCGTGGAACATAGCTTATACACCATCGCTTTTAACCGTGCGGGCACGGAGTTAAGCCTGGCGGCATTAACCGGTGTGTTTGATCCATCCGATCTTGCGACACAGCAGGTGCTAAACCATATCGCGAAGGACGAAAGTCTGTATTTTGGAGATATCACTGCTGAAAACGTGAAGGCAGCGCTCGACCTCTTTAACGGCTTTTCCGTAACCGAAAACGGATATCTTTTGTATGCTGCAGAGGGAACGCTCGGGAAACCCGAACTCGGCATTTTAAGTTTTGCGGTTGAAAAAAGCGCTTTCTATCCCGAGTTCGTCGGTGATATTGTACCTGCATAACACTACGATGCGCTGCTGTCGGCAGTAAGTGTTATGGCGCGCGCTTGTGCGGAGAATTATTTGAGCTTCTCCGAAGGCAGTCCCGATGCGCTCTGCGCGACCGGATTCCTTTCGGGCATACTCGCAAAAGATAATGTAAAAACGATGACGGCACAGGAGTATGTTGATCTGTTTTCATCGTACTTCACCGGGACAATCCCTTTAAACCTAAACGAGAATGGTAATGGCACGACGCTTGAAAACGGCGTTTACACGATTGCAGAGCCGCCCAATGCGACCTATTTTGTGGAGCTTATGGAAGCGCGGCTTGAGGGTGAAACGCTTACACTAAGCGGTACGCTGTTCTACGGCGAGCCCGGTGCCGCCGATGCATCGCCCGTTGGCAGCGTGGGAGCTGTTTTCATAACGGATGCAACGGTCGAAATGGGCTATAAATTTGTGGAGTTTGCGATTTATTGAGGCAACCGGATAGCAAGAAAGGTCCGCGGTGTATACCGCGGGCTTTTGTGCAATTATACGGGCGGATGATATCCTCCCCTACGGCGGACGTAGCGCAACCCCTTGGTGCTAACGGAGATGACTTCTCTCAAAAATGCCGAATTCGAGTGTGTTTTGTGTTATAGAAGAAGGCTCAAAGCACCTGCTTCGAGCCTTCTTCTTCATCGAGTATGTGCCTCAGTCGTTTACGCCCCCCGTTATAGTATAAAAAACGGGTCTGTATCGTCTATGCCCCATTGAGGCATACGGGCAGGCGTATAGGGGTCGGGCGGAACTTCGTCATCCGCCTCCGCGTAGCGGCCGAACACGTCGTGTCGCATGTGGCGATCGAAATTATGCTGCCTGCTTTTCGCCATACCATGCGCACGAAACGCTTGGATGCTCATCGGTGGCACCTCCTCGACCTTATTGTTGGACATTGTACACGACATCATGCATGTTAAATTTTTGTGCATTTGATCGGTAAAATTGACTGCGGTCATTTCAACGAAAGCGCAAAGCGCTTACAGCCTGCTTCCCAAAAGCCAAAACGACAGCGTGAAAAATACAAATACCGAGCAGCAGTCGCTCAATGTGTTTAAAAGCGGCGCAGCCATTACCGCAGGGTCAAATTTTAACAGCTTAGCGACCATAGGCAAGGCGCTGCCGAGCATTTTTGCTACGGTTATGATGATGATAAGCGTTATACTCACGGTTAGGGCAACACCAAGATCGTGGTATTGGAACCATACGCGCAAAAAGTTGAGCACCGCAAGCAGTGAGCCGCAAAGAAGTGCTACGCGTATTTCCTTCCAGAATACTTTGAAAAAATCCTTTATGCGGATTTCGTCGAGCGCCATACCGCGAATAACGGAGGTGGAAGTCTGCGTGCCACAGTTGCCGCTTGTGCCCGTGAGCGTTGGGATAAACGAAACCAAAATGGGCAGCGAGGAAATGGCCGACTCGTAGTGTTCCAATAAAAGGCCTGTAATTAAGGAGGTAGCCCAAAGCACGGTGATCCACCCTATACGGTTTTTGGAAATCGTAAAAACCGAAGATTTCATATACGATTCTTCGCTAGGCGCCATACCGGCCATTTTCTCGAAATCCTCGGTGTTTTCGGACTGGATAACGTCTACCGCGTCATCGATGGTGATGATACCGACAAGCCTTTGCTCTCTATCCACGAACGGCATGGAGAGCATATCGTATCTGGAGAACATCCGCGCGATATGCTCCTGGTCGTCGAGCGTATGCGCAAAAATTACGTTGGTGCTCATGATGTCTTCAATGCGGCGTGCTGGGTCGCTTAGTAAAAGCTCGCGAACGGTTACAACACCTTCAAGCTTTCTTTCGGCACTGATGACATAGCAGGTATAAATGGTTTCCTTATCTACGCCGTTTGTGCGTATCACATCAAACGCCTGCTGTACGGTGAGCGTGCGTTTCAAGTACACGTACTCATTGGTCATCAGGCTTCCGGCGCTGTGATCCGGGTATTGCAAGTATTGGTTGATTAGATTCCTGTTTTCCTTGCTGGAGTTTTTTAAAACACGCATAACGACGTTTGCGGGCATCTCCTCCACGAGGTCCACATAGTCGTCCAAGTACATGTCATCGAGGATGTAACGGAGTTCTCTTTCCGTAATTGCCTCGATGATGTGCTGCTGTACGTTGCTTTCCATGTATGAAAAGGCTTCTGCTGCGCCTTGTTTTGGCAAAAGCCGAAAAAGCCGAAGCGTGGTTTCGAGGTCATCAATTCCCTCGAAAAGCTCGGCAATATCTATTGCGTTCATTTCTTGAACGGCTGTCTTAACTTCGGCGTACCTTTTTTCCCGAAGAAGCTCGACAACGCGACTCATCATAGCTGCCTCCTTTTACAGGCGGCTCATGATACAATGAAGCGCCGCCCGCTTATGTATAAAATTGTTGGTACTCGGATAAGGACCGGCGTCCATTTTGCGTTCTCCCTTCTTAAGATTTGCGAATTTGTATAAGGTTAACACATTCCTCTTTTTATTGTACAATTGCTGTTTTGTGTTGGCAAGCGGGAAATAAAACAATGCCCATGCGAAGAGCCGCCCTTTGGGCGGCCCGTTGCTGATATTGCTCTTGTGTAGTAACGCTTACAGATCGTAATACTTTACGTACTCTGCGGGGTTCGGTATCCGCGAGAGCTCCGAAGCTTCTGCACGCTTTTTTTCAATCCAAAGGGATAGGAGCCTTTCGGGGAATACACCGCCGCGCGTTAAGTACTCGTGATCGTTTTCAAGCGCGTCAAGAGACTCCTCGAGGGTTTTCGGCAAAGAACCTATCTTCTTCTTATCGGCGTCGCTTAAGTCATACAGATTGAAATCGTACGGCCCCCAACCGTTTGCCTGCGGGTCGATTTTGTTTTGAATGCCATCAAGACCCGCCATCAAAATAGCGGCGTAGGCATAGTAGGGATTGCATGTCGCGTCGGGATTTCTAAGCTCAAAGCGCTTATGCATGGGGGATTTAGCGTAGCTTGGGATGCGCACCACGGCGCTTCGGTTTGCCGTTGCATAACCGATGGTTACAGGTGCTTCAAAGCCGGGTACGAGACGCTTAAACGAGTTAGTGGTGGGGTTGGTGAGTGCGCAAAGCGATGCTGCATGCTTGAGAAGACCTCCTATAAAATGGAGCGCGGTCTTGCTCAACTGTGCATAGCCCGCCTCGTCGTAAAACACGGGCTTGCCGTCTTTCACCAACAGCATATGCACGTGCATGCCGCTGCCCGCTACACCTGCAAGCGGCTTTGGCATAAATGTGGCGGTTTTTCCTTCTTTGCGTGCTTCGTTTTTAATTATGTATTTTGCTGCCATGGTGCCGTCTGCCATTTTGCAGATTTCACCAAGTTCCACTTCCACCTCAAGCTGGCCGCAGCCGCCTACTTCGTGGTGGTGGTACTTAACCTTTACGCCGAACTCCTCGAGCAGCATGGAAACGCGGCTCCTGAGGTCGTTTGTGACGTCAGCCGGGAGATCTATGTGGTAGCCGCCCTTTCCGGGCACCTGCATACCGTTTCCATAGGCCGGGGAAGCGCTGTTCCAATCCCCCTCGGAGGTATCAATTTCGAAGGATGAACGGTGTGTCGTTGCCTCAAAGTGCGCATTGTCAAACACATAAAACTCAAATTCCGGGCCGATTACCATTTCATCGGCAATGCCGCTGTCACGAAGGTACTGCGCTGCCCGTTTAATGACGGTGCGGGGATATTGGTCAAACGGGCGGTTGTTCGGTGCGTCAATAACCATAACGTCGCCCGCCATGCAAAGGGTGGGTACTGCCGCAAAGGGATCTACTGCGGCGGAGCTTAAATCCGGTATAAATACCATGTCGCTTCTTTCAACCGGTGCGTACCCGTAATTCGAGCCGTCAAAGCCGATGCCGAAGCGCATGGTATCCTCAGTAAAGCGGCCGATGGGTATCGTGATATGCCGCCAACGCCCGTAAAGATCCGTTACCTTGAAATCGACCATGCGGATGCCGTGCTCCTGACAAAAGGCCTGCGCCTGTGCAAGCGTTTCGAACATGCTGTAACCTCCGAAATATAGTATTGCGGGGATTTTGTAAGATTGTGGTGTATGCAAGAATATTGTCACTCCTTGTGGCAACGAAGTCAACGTTTATACAATATATAATGAAAAACGGCATAAAAATAAGGTCACTAAGACCTTATGGAAATGCAGCAACAGCTTTTTGTTGTATTATAAACGTTCTCGCAGCACAGGTACAGCGAGCACAAATTTGGAGATCTTACGGCGATCCTCCGGTACAAAGGCTATGACTTCCGTTGGGTTGGGTACTTCAAAATTGTCACCGCTTGAAAACGGAAGCTTGAACATGTTGGAAAGGGGAAAGGTAAGAGACACCGCTTCGGCGTTTCGCGTGCCCTCATAGGTAAGCGCTTCGCGATCAAGGCGTATGATGCCTTCTCCTACGGTTGTGTGGCTGAGTGAGCGCGGGTTTAGATGAAGCTGTAATTCTGCCTTTGAGACTACGGAAAAGCTTTCTTTTTCGGCTTCCTCGCGGATGCATGCACGTTGATATTCCACCCAATCGGAAACGTAGCGGAAAATAGAACAATCGCTGTTTTCGCCTAGTAAAAAGCCGTAGTTATCCATTCGTGCGGCATTGCCGCACGCAGTGCAGAATATTCGGTTATCTTTGGTATCAAGTGTGAATTCAGCTTTACAGCGCGGGCATTTGTACAGCAAAAAATCTAAACGTTCTGCTCGTCTCTTAGCAGAGTGCGGTATACGCGCCAGTTCCTGCCAGCGGTACTCATCATGGCTGATGGCCGTCTGTACACGCGTGAAAATTTCATCTGTCGAAAAAGACTTTACTTCGTCCGCACGCATAACGGGGGAAAGGGAAGCTTGCACCCGCCCGCGCCTGCGCAGCATAGTAGCCCATTTGGGCTTCATAAAATAGCTGCCGTACAAATGCACGGCATAGACGTTTACACCCATGCGTTTTATAAGGCGGGCGATATTCTCAGGGAACACGTCCGTACGCCCCGTGCCGCTTACCTCCCCCTCGGGGAAAATGAGCACGCTGCCGCCGGACGATACGATATCGAGCATTTTGCGCACGGAGACCGCGTCAGCGCGAAACTGCTCGCGCGGGATGCAGCGAAATGCCCTGAGAAGCGCTGCAAGATATTTGTTGTGAAAGAAGAAGGCCGCTGCAAGCGTGTTGACGCGTTTAGGATAAAGGGAAAGGAGCGCAAATATGAAATCGAAATTAGAGGAATGGTTACAGATAGCCAAAAAAGGCTCCTCAAGCTTTTTAGCACCACGCGGGGCAACAAAGCCGAAGCGGAAAAAGGCAAACAGTTTAAGTATAATTACGGCCGTAATATACCTGAGCTTTCCCGGCCGTTTCGCGATTCTTTTTCTTTGCATGAAAAAACTCCTTTCCGCATTGATAGGTGCACGTTTTTTTTAGCAAAAGTACCGCGTCCGGCGTATCGCGCATTATCTTACAGTATAGCCCTCAGCCTCATCCCAGTATATCTCTACCATGGTTCCCCAAAAAAAGCCCTCTAAAAACATCGTTACACAAACAGCATCAAAATGGGGACGGCCACAAAGCAGGCGAGTGTAGTAAGGCTCAAGCCTGTTGCCACATAACTTTCGTCAGCGCCTACGGATGACGAAACAACTACGGACTGGATCATCACGGGCATAGCCGCCTCAAGCGTGATAACTCCGCGCTGGATGCCCGTAATGTCAAACAAATGGCACAGCGCGAGCGTTATAAGCGGAGAAATGACAAA
>JAEZLG010000204.1 GCA_023435855.1 Bacillota bacterium
TGCGTCAAGCGCTCTTCAAGCGTCTTTTGCAGTTTCTCATCCACGATGTTTCTAATCTGGTCGAGTTTATCGTTATTATCCGTCTGCATGTAAGCAAGCTTTTTTTCCACCGTGGAGCGTATCTGCTCGAGCTTCTGCTCATTTTCAAGCGCGAAGGTCTTAAAACGCTCCTCGGTTTGAAGAGCTGCTTTTTGCTGCGACTGTAAAATCAGCTCCTGTTTTGCCATGAGGTGCCTGTCAAGCTCCGTTAGCTTTAAAGTCTGCGCCTCGTCAGCCCGCCTTTGGTTATCCGCTACGGTTTCGCCCATGTTTCTTACGGTACGCTGCGTGGTATCCGTAAGCTCTAAGCGCAATGTTGTCTGCTGCTCGCTCATCTCGCGGCGTATGTGCTCTACGCGTGAAATTGTATCCGTATCGCTTTTTTGCTTAAACAAAAGTATAACGAGAAGCACTACCGCTATAAAAAGCAAACCGAGTATCGCATATAAAATTGCGTCCGTAAGAATTCCCCCCTTTTTTCAATACCCCCGAAATAATTACAACTTGCTCTCCGGGTATACGCGCTGTGCTACGTTTAACAGTGCGAAGCCGAGCACCGCACCAAGGAGCGCCTGCAAAGCGTTGAACGGCAGGTTAACCGCTGCCGCAGCAAAACTGTTGAGTACGAACGCGCCTTCAAATAAGAAGTAACCAACCGGTACCGCAAGAGCGCCTATTAAAAGAGCCAGGAAGCGATAACCGCCTTTCAACCTTTTATAGAGAAGTACCGATATCCCGGCCGCAGACGCCTTTATTAGGAAGGTTGCAGGTGCATATACGGCAAAGCCCAAAATAAGATCCGCCAGCAAGCTTCCTATACCCGCACACAGCATGCCCCATATGCCGCCGATCATATTGGCAGCTAAAAGCACGCCCGCATCACCCAAGTTTACATAGCCGTTTGAGATAGGCAACGGTATGACAATAAGCGTCAACACCGTCACTATGCCTGTTAACAGCCCGCAAAGCACCAATTTTTTTGTGCTCATTGCTCTATCCTCCGATAACCTGTTGATAGATCCACCACGTTTGTTAATTCCATACCGCCAAGCAGCCTCTCTATGTTTTGCGCGGCGATATTCACCATATTGTCGTGTGTCTGCTTAAGGTGGAAAAAGCCCGATACATGCGGGGTGATAAGCGCGTTTTCCATTTTCCAGAGCCTATGCGTACCGGGCAGCGGCTCAGGGTCTGTCACATCAAGCCCGCAGAGAATGTCTTGTTTCTCCACGGCATCCGTCAGCGCTTCGGTATCCACGGCATTACCGCGACCTACATTTAATAAAATGGCATCCTTCTTCATCATGGAAATGCGCGATTTGTCCATAATCCCACGCGTTTCGCCGGTATTGGGCATGGCTAGCGCGATGACGTCCGCACGAATTATGAGCTTATCCAAATCCCCGTCCGAAAGGTTTGCGTATACCTCATCCGCATAGGGCGGTTTTTCGGCATTTGTGCGGCGCACACCGATTACATACGCGCCTAGTGCCTTCACCTTTTTTGCAAACGCACCGCCTATGTCGCCCATGCCCAGCACGAGCACCGTAAGGTCCTCCACGGACCGTACATTCCCCATATCACGCCAAAGCGCTTTGTTTTGGTTGTCGCGGTACTGATGCATTCGCTTTAAAAGCATCAAAAGCATCGCAAGAAGATGCTCGCTGATCGCGAGTGAAAATGCACCCGTGGTGTTGCAAAGTGTTGCACCCTCGGGCAAAGCTCCAATATAACCGTCCGTGCCAGCGGTTAAAAGCTGCAAAAGCTTTAGCTTTTTTGCGTAAGCAAGAAGCCTTGGGTCAACGTTGCCGAATATTACATCCGCATTTTCAATAAGCTCCTTGGTTGCTTTTTCTTTATCGATGTAAACGATGGGGTTCCCCTTGCTTGCTTCATGAAGCTTCTTTTTATGCCCCTCATCCACCGGAACTCCCACAAGAATGTTCAGCATACATAATCCTCCGTATCAAAGTCCGTATATTCCACACGATATAGCGTTAGCCCATGTGCAGGTGCGGTTGGCCCGGCGTCAGAGCGTATCCCGCTATCAAGCGCTTTTATGATTTGATCCTGATCGTATTTTCCCGTACCGATTGTAAGCATGGTCCCTACAAGAATGCGAACCATGTTGTAAAGAAAACCGCTTCCCGCAACGTCATAACAAAGAAGCCTGCCTTCTTGTGTCCACATGGACTTATAAATTGTACGTACAGCGTTTTCCGTCTTTGTACCGGCCGACTTAAATGCCGAAAAATCATGCGTGCCTATTATAGCTTTCGCTGCATCGTTCAAAAGCGCAATATCGAGCGGCGCGTGCACATGAAGTGCCGTATCGCGGTTGATAGCACTCGCATGCGGGCGGTTTTCTACGCAGTAGCGGTAATGCTTTTTTGTCACGTCAAAGCGCGCGTGAAAGCCCTCCGCTTCGTCGCTATACATCACGCTTATGTCGCGTGGAAGCCCCGTGTTTAGCGCGTAGGCGTATTTATCGGCAGGTATGCGCGCATCCGTATCAAAATGCGCCACCTGCGCGCGCGCGTTCACGCCGCTGTCGGTGCGCCCCGATGCGTGCAGCGTCACAGGCTTGCCCGTAAGCTTATGAAGCTCCTCTTCCATAAGCGCCTGCACGGATACGCCGTTCGGCTGTACCTGCCAGCCCACGTACTTCGCACCCATATACTGTATAACGAGCCTTACCCTCATGGCGTAACCCCGACAGGAGACAGCTTGCCCCCAAGCGTCTGCACAAAGCATAGCTCTATCTCCCCGTTGACGATGTACACGGTAACCACATCGTCGTTTTCAAGCTGCCCTAAGAGCAGCACCACTTCGCCAATCTTATTTATATCGGAGGGGAAGCCTGAAGCCTTGCTCGCTTCTACTGCTTCCGAGAGGTCTTCGCCGCTTGAAAGCGCTTCGATGGTTGTATCCGCCTGTCCGCCCGCTACATACCAGTCGTCCGGTACAAAATCGTACCCGAATGCGTTTACCTTGTCGCACACCGCTTGTAAAGCGCTGTTGTCCGAAGTGAAATATAAAAAAGCGGCCGCGGCGAGAAGCGCCGCCGCCACGATGAGAAGTATCGTTCTTGTTTTTTTATCCTTTACGACCATATAGTTACCTTCAAAGCGGAGCCTCCGCTTACCATATCGCCTGGATGGCTATGATAGCGCCGAGCATAAAAAACACCGCGAGCGCCGCAATACCATCGGTGCGTGTGAACCTTAACTGCTTCATGCGGGTGCGGCCTTCACCGCCGTGGTAGCAGCGGCTTTCCATAGCCATGGCAAGCTCGTCCGCGCGGCGAAAAGCGCTTACAAACAGCGGCACGATGATGGGTATCATCCCCTTGGCTCGCTTGATAAGGCCGCCCGTCTCAAAATCTGCACCTCGGGATATCTGCGCTTTCATAATCTTATCCGCCTCTTCCAAAAGCGTCGGGATAAAACGAAGCGCGATGGTCATCATCATGGCAAGCTCGTGCGCCGGAAAGCCTATGCGCTTAAAGGGTGAAAGAAGCTTTTCAAGAGCGTCTGTCAATGAAATAGGCGTTGTGGTAAGCGTCATAAGCGACGTACCCGACACAAGAAGCGTAAGCCTAATAAGCACGAATACGGCCTGTAAAACACCGTCTGCCGTAATCTTGATAATCCACCAATCGATGAGCGTCTGCCCTGTTTTAATGGTAAACAGGTTTAAAATAAACATGAACACCAGTACCCATTTTAAGGGTTTTAATGACCTCCAAAGGTAGGAGAAAGGCAGCTTTGAAAGTGCTGCCGACACAATCACAAACGCAGCCGCGACAGAAAACAGCCATATTTCGGTTATGGCAAACACCACCGCGATGTAGGCAAACATCAAAATGATCTTCGTGCGCGGGTCAAGCTTATGTACGACCGACTCCCCGGGGTAATACTGGCCGAGGGTGATGTCTTTAAACATTTCTCACCCTCCTCGTTACAAAACGCACCATATCGTCGAGCCTATAGATGCCCTCATCGATTTCCACACCACGCTGCTTCAAAATAAGCGCCAGGCGGGAAACCTGCGGTACGTCAAGCCCTGCATCAAGCAGCATCTGTGTTTTTTGAAATACCTTTTCGGTCTCATCCACCATGATGAGCTCACCGCCCGACAGCACCGCGATGCGATCGGCACAACGCGCAACATCGTCCATGGAATGGGAAACCATCACGACCGTACAGTTGATGCTTTTTCTTAACGAGTTGATGGTGTTTAAAATTTCCTTGCGCCCGAGCGGATCAAGCCCTGCCATAGGCTCGTCCAGCACCAGATATTTAGGATTCATGGCAATGATGCCTGCGAGTGCGGCACGGCGCTTTTCGCCGCCCGAAAGCTCAAAGGGAGATTTATTCGCAAAGCGGCTCGATGGGAGCCCCACAAGGTGCATGGCTTCCTCCACCCGCTCGGCGACCATATCTTCTTTCATTCCCATATTTTTGGGGCCGTAGGCGATATCCTTTGCAACTGTCTCCTCAAAAAGCTGGTACTCGGGGTATTGGAACACCATCCCCACGAGCTTTCGCCCTAAGGTTCGCTGCTTTTTATCGGCCATGTTAAAGCCGTCCACCGTCACCTTGCCGCTTGTCGGCTGGATAAGCCCGTTGAGATGCTGGATGAATGTGGATTTTCCGGAGCCCGTATGCCCGATGATGCCGAGAAACTCCCCCTCGTAAATCGTGAGGTCAATATCCTTTATGGCACTGAAGGCGATGGTACTCCCGCCCATGTAGGTATGTGTCAGTTTTTCAACAACAATGGACATAAAGCGTCCGCTATCTCCTCTACCGTAATCGCATCGCGGGGCAGTTCAATCCCCTCGAGCGAAAGTGCGTCTCTCAACTTCGCCATTGCAGGCACATCGAGTCTATACCTTCTTAACAGCGCAGTCTGCGCAAATACGTTTTTCGGCGTATCGTTTAAAATAAGGTGCCCTTCCGCCATGACCGCAACGCGATCTGCAAAAACAGCTTCCTCCATATATTGCGTGATCATCACAACGGTGATGCCCTTACTGCGGTTAAGATCCGATACGATCTTTAAGACCTCGCGCCGCCCGCGCGGGTCGAGCATGGCAGTCGCCTCGTCAAGCACCAGTACATCGGGAAGCATGGCAAGCATCCCGGCGATGGCGATGCGCTGTTTTTGCCCTCCTGACAGATGATGCGGTGCGTTTGAAGCATACTCGTACATGCCCACGCTTTTAAGCGCGTCATCCACCCTAATTCTTATCTCATCAGGCTTAACACCCAAGTTTTCCGGGCCGAAGGCAACATCCTCCTCCACCACGGTTGTTACAAGCTGGTTATCCGGGTTTTGGAACACCATACCCACCTTTTGCCGAATGGCAAGGGTATTTTTTTCGTCTTTGGTGTTCATTCCGTCTATAATCACATCGCCTGAAGTGGGTAATAGAAGCGCGTTAAAATGCTTGGCAAGCGTACTCTTCCCCGAGCCGTTATGACCAACCACCGCGACAAACTCACCGCGGTTTATGGCAAGCGAAAACCCCTCGATAGCCGCAGGGCCTTCGTTGTCGTATTTGTAGGTAATGTTCTTGACCTCAATCATGTTTCCCCGTTCAATGCCTATTCATTTGCGGCATTCTACTTCTATGGCAAGGGGAGTTCTTGCCTTAAAAAGCATTCCACAGCACCCGCTCTTTCGCAAGGGAACGGGCATACGCTCAAGCGTTTCACAAAACGGTATTGATTTTCTGTTCTATACCGTCGGTTGTCGTGTGTCACGGCATATTGTATAATAACCGCATAGCGGATTATACCATAATAGCTCCGCTCCTAAGGTATGCAACTATGGTATACTATAAATATCATGTTCTGAATGGGGAAAGGACACATCCATGAAGCATAAGCGGTTTTTACGGCTATTTGGAATGGCGCTTGCCATGTTAATTCTACTTGCCCTACCTGCGCTTTCATCGGCGGATGTGGGTAACTTCTCCGGTGATTACGATTACGGCGGAAGCAGTGACTGGGGCGGAAGCAGCGACTGGGGCAGCAGCAGCGACTGGGGCAGCAGCAGTTGGGACAGCAACAGCTATTCTACCTCTTCAGGCGACGGCTCGGGTTTCGGTATTTTTCCCATCATCATCATCGTGGTTCTCGTG
>JAEZLG010000251.1 GCA_023435855.1 Bacillota bacterium
GTATCAGCTGCGTTGTTATAGGTACGCTTCTTTTTATCATCTATTCCGCGGTTCGCCGTAGGGAGTTAACGTAATCTTCGAGAATGAAATAAGAGAAGCCAACCTTAAAGAATCGGCTTCTGTAAAAATAGAGCGGAGGGCAAAATGGAAAAGACATTGGTGTTTCAAAGCGATTTCGGGCTTGTGGACGGAGCAGTCGCAGCCATGTACGGCGTTGCGCTTGGCGTAGATGAAAGCCTGAGGCTGTTTGATCTAACCCACGACATCATACCTTACGATATTTGGGAAGCCTCCTATAGGCTGTTCCAGACGGTGCAGTACTGGCCCAAGGGGACGGTATTTGTGAGTGTAGTGGACCCGGGTGTGGGTTCCGACAGAAAGAGCGTGGTCGCAAAAACGAGGCTAGGGCATTACATCGTAACACCGGATAACGGGAGCCTTACGCATTTGAAGCTTTACGTAGGTATTGAAAGCGTAAGGCATATCGATGAAAATCGCCACATGCGCGGCGACAGCGGCGGCTCGTATACCTTCCACGGGCGCGATTTGTACGCCAACACGGGCGCGAAGCTCGCTGCGGGCATCATCACCTTTGAGGAGGTGGGGGAGATGCTCGATGTGAAAAATGTCGTGGAGCTGCCTGTCGGTATCGTGGAGCGCGGTGAGCATAGCGTCACGGGCTGCATCGATACGCTCGACGTGCGCTTCGGCAGTTTATGGACAAACATCACCCGCGAGGACTTTTTAAGCCTTGGGGTAAAATTCGGTTCACAGGTAGAGGTTGCCATTAGGAACGGGCACACGCTTGTGTACAACAACCGCGTAACCTACGGCAAAAGCTTTGCGGATGTTTATGTGGGTGAACAGATACTCTATGTCAACTCGCTTTTCCGCATGGCCCTCGCCATCAACCAGGGTAACTTTGCAAGAGCCTATTCGGTAGGCACGGGATTGCAGTGGAGTATACAGCTGAAGAAAGTTTAGAGGATAATAGAAAGAATTATCAAAAGTAATCCCCACAAGGATAGAAACGGCTTTGTAAACGACATCAGACAACGCATAAGAGGACCGGTCATGTTAAAGCAATTTAGCTTGCATGACCGGTCTTTTATTCATATGCTGCGGTGCAGGATATGTTTACGAACAATTATTCCGAAATTTTTTTGGTGCTGTACCGCCTATTACTGCAAAATCCGTACAATGTTTCGGGTTTTTATAAGTAGCACACATAGCGAGCGGAACATATTCTTGGTTAGGTAAGTAATTTGCTGAGGCTAAGGTTATGCATGCATGAGTTCATGATATTTCATGAGACATCATGCGGATGAGAGGTGTTTTTGTTGACGGATGAGGGCTATGTACAGGCAGCCGTAGATGCTCAAGAAAAGCGGTCGATTTTTGCAAAAACGGAAGCAAAGGGTACAGGCTTTGGAAATAAGATCAAAACGATGCTGAGGTTTATCGGGCCGGCATTCATCGTTAGCGTTGCCTATATAGACCCCGGTAATTTTGCCACCAACATCAGCGGGGGGTCAAAATTCAATTACAGCTTGGTCTGGGTTATCCTGTGGAGTAACCTTATGGCGCTTTTTTTACAGTCCATGTCTGCAAAACTCGGTATTGCGACAGGGTACAATCTGCCGCAGATGTGCGGCAAAGTGTTTTCAAGAAAAGCCAACTGGTGCTTCTGGGTTGTAGCCGAAATAGCAGCTATGGCAACCGATCTTGCGGAATTTCTTGGCGGAACATTGGGGTTCTATTTACTGTTTCATATCCCTATGGTATACGCAGGCATACTTACTGCTGTGCTCACTTTTTTGATTGTGTACGTAGGCAAGTACGGCCAAAGAGTTGTGGAGGGCATTATCACCATACTGGTTGGGGTGATCTGTGCCGCCTATACACTGGAGCTTTTTTTAGCGAAACCGGATTGGGGCACTGCAGGTATACATATGTTAATACCCTCTTTGCCCAATGGCGAAGCCGTTATGATTGCTGTGGGTATGCTTGGTGCAACGGTTATGCCCCATGTCATTTATCTCCACTCGCAGTTGGTGCAGCATAGGAATAAGGACGCCACCGAGCAGGATAAAAAGCGGCATATCAAAATGGAAAAGTTGGATATTGTAATTGCGATGAACATTGCGTTTGTTGTCAATGCGGCAATGGTAATCGTATCGGCCGCGGTGTTCTTTCGCAACGGGCTAAATGTAGACACGATTGAACAAGCCCATCACTCGCTTTCGCCTCTGTTGGGCGCAGCTTCGAGCGGTGCGTTCGGCTTGGCGCTCGTAGCCTCCGGCCTTTCCTCCTCGGCTGTCGGCACGATGGCGGGGCAAACGATTATGCAGGGGTTTGTAGGGCTCAATATCAGCGATAACATCACGAGACTAATCACGATGCTGCCCGGTATGCTCATCATTATACTGGGGGTGAACCCCATGCAGGCTTTGGTATTAAGTCAAGTCACACTCAGCTTCGTGCTTCCGTTGGCCATCATACCCATGCTGCTCATCACACGTCGCAAGGATCTGATGGGCGATTTTGCAAATAAACCTATTACCAACCTGATGGGATGGTTAATTTCAGGTGTGATTATAGCAGCCAACATCATCCTGCTGTATCTGACTTTTCTGGGCCGGGTTACGCTTTAATAAGGCTTTAGGTAAGAGCAAACGACCGTCATGAATAACAATTGCATCGGAACAAACGAGCTGCCGGACAGACAAGAATAACGGCATAGCCACAAGGTTATGCCGTTATTTCATACATATTAAAATCTTGTTTGGTAACCCCAAGGGCACTTATCTAATTGCTCTTTATTATGTTGCTTCTGCGCTCGTCGGTTCCGTACTCGCCGCATAATTGTAAAGCTCATCCACCTTGTTGCGCTTGGGCAACGCAAATACGAGGATACCCAATAGGTATACGCCTTGGAAGCATATTTGAATGAGCCAATAGGGCGCAACCTCGCCGAGCGCACCGGCTAATAGTTGGCCGAGCATCATGGCTGCGGAGGTAAGCACCGAGAAAAGCGCGTTCGTTTTGGCGCGCATTTGGTTTGGTACATGGCTTTGTACCGCACTCACGCGGATATTTGCGCTGTTCATGCCGAGGAGACCGAGCAGGAAACGGCTTATGCACATCAGCAAAAATGGCATGAAGAAGAACGTACCGTCGAGCAGCACGAACGAGAAATACACCGCTATGGCGATCGTGAATCGCTTTTTTTCCGGTATCTTAATAAAATAATGCAGGAATCCGCCGAGCATGTAACCGGCGCTTCGAATCGAGGTCATAAGCGCAAACTGGTCGTTTGTGAGCGTTGCGCTTGTATTAAAGAACGGATAGGTCAGAACACTGCCCGAGGAATCCGCAAACATCACAAAGGTAAACAGCAGAAATACCGATCGTATGGCAGGGTCCTTCATGAAATAGCGAAAGCCGTCGCGAAGATCCTCGCCGTATTCTTTAAGGCTCGTTTTTTCCGCCTCGATGTATTCGAATTTTGCTTTGATGCGGCTTTCGAGCGCTGCGTCGATAAGGCTCGTCACACCGTAGGCCGCAAGTATAAGCGGCATGCCGTAAGCGTCGAAAAGCTTCATAGCGATAGGCGTTATGGCGACGCTGCATAGCGGGTAGATTACGTTAATAATTGCGTTGCCGCGCACATAGTTTTCGCGTGCCATAATCTGGGGGATCACACTCGATGATGCGAGCTGCGATACCACGCCGAAGGAGCTGATGAGTACGCAAAACACCATATAGAGAATGTAATTGAACCCCCAAAAGTAAATGAGCACTGCGGCTAAAAAAAAGATCAGCGCGAGTATGACTTCGTTTTTCACGAGTACTTTGAGGGGATTGCTCCTGTCAATCACGGGGCCTATCACAAGCGGCAGCACAAACTGCGGCACCATAAAGACTGCCGCTAAAACTGCGCTTAAGGTTGTGGATTGCGTCTCGGTAAAAACCACGACGCTGAAAGCTACACCAAGCCCAACGCTTCCCGCGGCGGAGATAATCATGCCGATGAAGGCGAGCGTAAAATTGCGGTTCCAAAGCTTCGGCTGCATAGAGACTCCCCGATTAAACATACTTTCAAAATTATAGCATGGGTGATTATTAATGGAAAGAAGGTTACTTAAGAATTTCTGGTTTAAGTAAATACTTACAAAACGGACTCCACATATGCGTGAACCGAGAGGGAAATGAGTGCGGCTGAGTCACGATATTTGCATAGCTCGATGTTGGGGATTTCTCACTCTGCTCTGCTCCGACGCCCGCAGGCTAGTGACGTAGGGCGTCTCCCGCCCGAAGGCCGTTCGAAGTGACAAATAAGCACAGGCCGGGAAAGCCCGCCCAAGGCGGAAACCATTGCCAAATTGAGCGCGTGTGGTAGAATAAGGGCATGGAAATACCTTTGAAGAAAAAGCATGAATTTGAGATTGAGCTATTATTTACGCTTCTTCTCATGCTGTTTGGCTACATTTTGCTGCACGATCTGTTGGGCGGTACTTTTTTTGCGCATTCCGATTGGGATAGCTATACGCTGCAGGCACTTGCTTGGCGTGAGGGTAGTGCAGGCTTAGGGCAAAACTACGAATGGCTCGAACTTGCTTTTTATAACGGCGACTGGTATGTTTCCTTCCCGCCGCTCCCCTCGGTAGTGATGCTGCCGCTCACATTTTTGTTTGGCGCGAATACGCCCAATAACCTCGTGATGGTCGTTTACGCCATGCTGACCGTAACGCTCGCCTATAAGATTTTACGCTGTCAAGGTACAAGCCCTGCGTCGTCCGGTTTCTTAGCGCTTTTCTACGTCTTGGGCAGCAACATGCTTTGGATGAGCACAAACGGTGGGGTATGGTTTCAGGCACAATCGCTCAATTTGCTTTTGCTCACATGGATGGCGTACGCAGCGCTTATGGGCAGGCGTGTGTTTGCCTATGCGCTTGCTGCACTTGCGGTTGGGTGCAGGCCGTTTTCTGTTGTAGCGTTTTTGCCGTTGTTCGTGTATTTTTACTCGCTCGACAAGTCAACGGGTAAGGGCTTTATAAAAACCGCGCTGCAACAGGTCAAATGTCTCATTATTCCGGCTTTTATCGCCTTCACATACATGTGGTACAACTATATCCGTTTCCAAAACCCGCTCGAGTTTGGGCACAACTATTTAATAGAATTTTTGGAATCTCCCGAGGGTCAGTTCTCACTTTCCTATGTGCCGCAAAACCTATTTAATCTGTTTTTCCGTCCGGTAACGCTAGGTATAGACATGCGGCTTCATTTCACCTATTTCGACGGTTTTATGTTCTATATTGCCAACCCTTTGTTTTTACTCATGTTCATCCGCATTGTGAAGGACAGTATAAAAAAGCGCATGAGCGCTTTTAAGATTTCTTTACTTATTGCAACAGCGCTTAACATAGTTCTTTTATGCGCGCATAAAACCTTGGGCGGCTGGCAGTTTGGGGCACGCTATACCGTGGATATGCTGCCATACGCGCTATTTTATATTATAGCGGACGGTGCATGGGAGCTAAAACGACATGAGAAGTTCATCGCGCTCATGGGCATTCTATTTAACGCATACGGCGTGCTCGCCATTAACTTTATCTATCAATAAACTATAAGGAGAAGAACATGGTCATTATCGAAATGGAAAACGGAAAGAAGATTAAACTGGAGCTGGACAGGTCCTCTGCTCCCAATACGGTCAACAATTTTCTTACCCTTGCGCAAAACGGTTTTTATAATGGGCTAACGTTTCATCGCGTTATAAAGGGCTTCATGATACAGGGCGGCTGCCCGCAAGGCTCCGGTATGGGCGGACCGGGCTACTCGATTAAGGGCGAGTTTACGGCAAACGGTGTTGAGAACAAAATCGTTCATAAGCGCGGCGTTATCTCCATGGCGCGCTCCCAACATAAGGATTCCGCGGGCTCGCAGTTTTTCATCATGCATGCGGATGCACCGCATCTGGACGGGCAATACGCGGCCTTCGGGCATGTTGTTGAGGGCATCGAGGTCGTGGATGAAATCGCTTCCGCCGCAACCGATTATTCCGACCGCCCCAAAGCTGATGTGCGAATCGATAAAATTACACTTGAAAATGAACCTCAGTTTGAGGCACCTCAAAAAGCGTGAAACAGCTCACGGTACATACGTCAACGCCCTATGACGTGCTCGTAGGAAGCGGCATTGTGCAAGAGCTTCCCGCGCAGCTTAAGATGCGCTTTGAAGGCGCGCGAATTTTCGTTGTCATGGACGAAACGGTGCTTAATTTGCACGGCAACGCGCTTGTAGAGTTGCTTCGAAATGCAGGCTTAACGGCGTACATGCATGCATTTCCGGCAGGTGAG
>JAEZLG010000001.1 GCA_023435855.1 Bacillota bacterium
TTTATTACCGGGTCACCTACACTAAACGGTGTTCCTTCTTGGAACACATACCTCTTACTGTACGGTCTTCGCTATTTGCCCGGTGCGCTTTTGCCGTTTTTTGTGTTCTTTGCATGGCTTATCACGTATCCTGTTGAGGAGGCTGTGAAGTCGTGGTACTTCAATGACGCGCGGCGCATTTTAAAGGGGCGTAATGATCTTATCAAGATCGGTATCACCGGAAGCTATGGTAAGACGAGCACCAAGTTTATCTTAGGTGAGATTCTTAAAGAAAAGTATGATGTGTTGTATACACCGGGAAGCTTCAACACACCCATGGGAATTACGCGCGTGGTTCGCGAGCAGCTAACAGACGACCACAATGTGTTCATAGCGGAAATGGGCGCACGTTACAAGGGCGACATCAAGGAGTTAACCAAGCTTGTGCAGCCGCTCTATGGCATCGTAACCTCCGTTGGCAAGCAGCATCTTGAAACCTTCGGGTCACTTGAAGCCGTCGTTGCGACGAAATCCGAACTCCCGGAGGGCATTGTAGAGAACGGTGCATGCTTCTTTAACGGCGACAATACGATATGCCGCGAGATGTACGAAAAAAGCGAACTCAAAGACAAATACCTCTTCGGCACAGAGGGCGACGATCTTTACATGAAAGCCTCGGAAATCTCCATTAACGGCAAAGGATCGCTTTTTACACTTCTCGCACAAAACGGCGAGAGCGTGCGCTGCCAAACCAAGCTGTTAGGCAGGCACAACATAGTAAACGTTACTGGCGCTGCAGCGCTCGCGTATCTCATGGGTCTCCCACTTGAGGAGATAGCAGCAGCGATCGGTCGCCTAAAACCCGTACAACATAGGCTCGAACTCATTGAAGGCCCGGTTACCGTAATCGATGACGCATTTAACGCAAATCCTGAGGGCTCCAAGGAAGCGCTTGAGGTGCTCAAGAGCTTTTCCGGAAAGCGCATCATCGTGACGCCCGGCATGGTGGAGCTCGGCGGCGAGGAAGACGCTCTCAACCGCGCGTTTGGAGAAGCCATGGCTGAAGCGGTCGATATCGCCATCCTTGTTGGTGGTAAGCATATAGCACCCATCCGCGAAGGGCTTATGGAAAAAGGTTTCGATGAGAAACGCATCATAAACGCAAAAAACCTTGCGGAAGCTACGGAGCTATTAAAACAGCATACCGAGCCGGGCGCGGTCGTGCTTTTTGAAAATGACCTGCCCGACAATTATGACGAATAGATCGGGGTGAACCATCGTATGATACATCTTGGAATTATTTTCGGAAGCCGCAGCGCAGAGCACGACGTTTCCGTAATTACCGGCTTGCAAGCGCTTGAAAACGCCGACACAAAAAAGTACAACGCATTTCCCGTTTATATTTCCCGCACGGGAGAGTGGTTCGTGGGCGAGCCGCTTAGGTCTATTGAAACCTATCGCAATTTTGATCCCAACCAAAAAGGGTTGACGCGCGTGTTTTTTCCTGCAGTACCGGGCATGGACGGGCTTTATTCGCTCGAATCGGGACTCTTCAAAAAAAGTGCCAAAGTTTGCGATCTTGACTGTGCGCTTTTGGCGCTGCATGGCTTACACGGCGAGGATGGTTCCGTGCAGGGACTTTTTGAGCTTGCCAACCTGCCGTATACAAGCTGCGGTCTTATCGGCTCCGCTGTGGGCATGGATAAAATCGTCATGAAGGAAGTGTTCAAGAGCATGGGGCTAAACGTGCTCGAGAGCGTCTATTGCTGCCGGAGCGAGTGGGGCAAGGATAAGGATGCAGTGATTAAACGCGCCGAAAAGCTATCTTATCCGCTCATCGTAAAACCCGCGAACTTGGGCTCGTCTATCGGCATCACCAAGGCGAAAAATAGGGAGGAGCTAATTTCGGCCATCGACGTAGCGGCGGGCTATGACAGGCGGATTCTCATTGAACGTGCGCTTACTAAGCCCACCGAAATTAACTGCGCATGCGTAGGCTATAGCGGCGAGGCTACGGTATCGCTGTGTGAACAGCCCTTAAGTTGGGAGCTTTTTATGAATTCCGACGATTTGCTGGATTTTAACAAAAAGTACCTACAAAAAGGCGGTAAGGGCATGGAAAGCCTTTCGCGACGTATTCCCGCACCGATTGGTGAGGCACTTACCGAAAAAGTACAAAACTGGACGCTCCAAATTTTCAGCATACTTGAGTGTAAAGGTGTGGGGCGTGTGGACTATATGATTGACAGCGAAGGAAACCTTTACGTAAACGAGATCAACACCATTCCCGGCTCGCTTGCTTTTTACCTGTTTGAACCCATGGGGTTGGGCTTTGGTCAGCTGGTGGATAAACTCGTGGAATATGCGTACAAAGCACTGACGCAGAAAAACGAGTCCACCTATGCCTACAGCTCGGACATCCTGAATAAATCGCGCAAGGGTACAAAACATAAGTAATTAAAGGAGATTAGAGATGGCCAAGATACAGATGCGCATCCCTCTTGTCGAGATGGACGGGGACGAAATGACCAGGATCATCTGGAAGATGATCAAAATCAATCTTCTGGAGCCGTACATCGATCTCAAGACCGAGTATTATGACCTGGGCCTAAGCCGCCGCGACGAGACCGACGACCATATCACTGTAGAGGCTGCAGAGGCCGTTAAGAAATATGGTGTGGGCGTAAAATGTGCAACCATCACCCCGAACCAGCAGCGCATGAGCGAGTACAGCCTAAAACGCATGTACAAGAGCCCTAACGGCACTATCCGCGCTATTCTCGACGGTACTGTGTTCCGTGCACCCATTACGCTGCCATGTCTCAAACCCGCCGTGCGCAATTGGTTAAAGCCTATCACCATCGCGCGTCATGCCTACGGCGACATCTACCGCTGCACGGAGTTCCGCGTACCCGGTGCGGGTAAGGCGGAGATTATGTTCCGTGATGCGGAAGGCAACGAACTCTTGCACGAGACTATATTCGATTTTAAAGGCCCGGGCGTTTTGATGGGCATGTACAACAAGGATGATTCTATTGAAAGCTTTGCGCATGCATGCTTTAAGTACGCGCTTTCCACCAAGCAGGACCTTTGGTT
>JAEZLG010000027.1 GCA_023435855.1 Bacillota bacterium
TCTGCACAAAGCCCATAAAAATTGGGGCTTGTTATAAACACCGCATCGGCCTTTTTCTTTTTGAGTGCGGCTTCCACAGCACGTGCACTTACAACGCCGTCTATCCCGTCTTCAAATTCCGGGTATACAAAAGAAGCGCTGTGGTTTGCCAAGGCGAGCCCCGCGGAAACGGATTTATGGCAGTCGCGTCCGACGAGCACATGCTTATTTAATCCGATGGCGAGGAGCATCGTTAAGACAGAGCCTGTGGAGCCGTTGACAATAAAAAAGCTGTGCTTTGCATGGCAGGCCTCCGCCCATGCCTTTTCTGCTTCAAAAATAGCGCCGGAGGGCATTTGCAAGTTATCGGTAGTCGTGAGCTCTGTAACATCCCATTTTGCAATATCAAAAGGCCACGTAAGCGCGCAGCCCTTATGTCCGGGCATGTGGAAACGAGCGGTATCAAGTGCGGCATAATTGCCGAGTACTTCGGGAAGTGTGGGATTTTTGTCGTTATTTTTCATGCTTTTGCCTCATTGCGTATTTTTATCGCTTCCACCACAGCTTCTTTTAAAAGTCTAGCGAGTTTCTTGCTCGGGTGAATGCGTAACTTATATAACTTACCGTTCTTTTCATATACGAGGGTATGTGCTGTTTTTGTGCTGTGGATGCTCAACTTTTTTTTATGAATACGCTGTTTTGTATCACCTGTTGCGGAAGTACTTAAAGCGCTGCCCGGCTCGATAAACGCCACAAGATTTTCGCTCATGAGTACAAGCGCTTCGCGGCCCTTATCGGCCACCATGCGATCCACAAGGAAGGTCCCCTTGGGGCGGTCTTCCCCGTCGTTTACATACAGGGTGTATCGGTAGGAAACAATACGACGCGTATAAATAAAATAAAGCGCTAAAAGTACTCCTAAAAATGCAGCATAGCGGAGTATATAGCCGTAAGGAAGAGAGACAACAAGGTCTCTTAGTGCCGTGGCAAAGATGATGAGAAGCAGCATCGTCGCAATCAAAATAAGGTCGAGGCTCTTAGAATCGGCGCTTTGGTTGAGTTCCTTATACATATGGTAAATCCCCTATACTATACCTCGGTTTTTTAGGCTGAAAGTATGTGCGAAAGTATGCTGCATACTATAGTAACATTCAAAATTCGGGGTGTAAAGTTCAAGTCTGAAATTCCGTTAAACGCAGTCGTTGCAGGTGGACAAGCCCGCCCCCGATACGGTAAAATAGACCATCCGTTTATATGGAATTATCTTTATTTTGGGCAAAGGAGAAAGCAATGTCATACAGGATTTTTACCGATGCTACAAGCGACATCACAGTAGAGCTTGCAAAGAGCATCAATGTTACGGTACTGCCCATGGAATTTTCTATTGGAGGCAAAAGCCAAAGGCATGTACCGGGCGATGCGGGCCTTAATTTAAAGGCACTGTTTGATGCGATGCGGGGCGGCCAGCAGGCCGTTACCTCGCAAATCAACGCCTTTCAGTTTACGGAGGCATTTGAGCCCGTGCTTGAAGCGGGGGAGGATCTTATCCACATAGGTTTCTCCACAGCACTTTCGGGTTCTACGGCGAGCGGTAAGCTCGCGGTGGAAGAACTTGAAAAGCGGTATCCGAATCGAAAAATCGCCTGCATCGACAGCCGTGCAGCGTCTCTTGGGGAAGGGCTTTTGGTGTATAGTGCTGCCAAGCTTCAAAACGAGCTTGATTTTGATCAAATGGTAGATTGGATTGAAAGCAACAAGCAGAATATCTGCCATTGGTTTACGGTAGACGATCTTGTGTACTTAAAGCGCGGCGGGCGTGTAAGCGGCGCTACGGCAGCCATTGCCACGGTATTGAACATAAAGCCCGTGATGCATGTAAATAACGAAGGTCAGCTCATAGCCCTCGATAAGGTGGCAGGCCGCAAGCGCTCACTCAAATGGCTTGTGGACAGTATGGAGAAAAAGATCGACAAAGAGAAGGCGAGTACCGTTTTTGTCGGCCATTGCGACGCCATGGAGGATGCGCAGTATGTTGCTAGCCTCGTGAAAGAAAGATTCAATATCGCCGATATCCGCATTTACGACATAGGCATCACCATCGGAGCGCACTCCGGCCCCGGCACGATTGCGCTGTTCCATTACGGGAAAGAAAAATAAGAAATCAACTAAAAAGAAGGCGCGTGCTGCATGCGCCTCCTTTTTATATTGCTCGATGTTTCAAATCTCGCGGATGAGCTTTCCGATATGCATTTCCTGTCTCCATTGTGGGGCAACTCCATCGTCGCCGAAATACTCGTTTAAAACGGAGATCTTACCATTGATAAACTCAAAAAATGATGTTGCGTGCAAGGAAACGCTGTGTTGAGTAAATTCTCGTTACGCTGACAACAAGATATCAACCTTTGGCTTTGCCGTGTAAAAACAGCGCCTTATTCACTTTTTCTCTGCTTTCGCCAATGCTCTGCGCTTCACAATGGTCAAGGATATGTGCGCGTGCATCCTCGCGCTTAAGGTGTTTTTTCGTGAGCCATTCCTTTGCCCACAGTTCGGTCAAACAATAGGCATTGGCCGGCCAGCCGTATTCAAGGCCCTCAAAGCTCAGCTTTCGTTTGCTGCCGCATACGGAGATTAAAAATTGTCGTTGCAAAGATTTTAGGGCAGAATCCGCCTCGGATGCACCATGCTTTTTTGTTACATGCAATGCACTTCGCACATCCGCAGTGCTCAATACCGCACCGGACAAAAACATGCGGTAAATTTCCATCTCCATTTTCGGAACAAGCCCGTCGAGATAGCGCTCTTCCAAAGGTATAGCATCGTAAAACGCATCGTAAAACAAAGCATACATGTCCTTTGACAAAAACCCCTTATGGCCGTTCAACACGCAGCCAAACGCAAGCTTATGTTCACTTACGGCACGGTCTTTCCATCGCCACGGATCGGTATCCGGATCTCCTGTGTGCCAGTTTTTCTCAAGCGTGAGCGCTTCAAGTGTTACAAAACCCGCGGGCATCTTTCCGTAAAACGCCAACATGCCCTTTTTATCTACGTAGCTTATCAGATCCTCGTAGGTAACCAAAAGCTCCACAATAACTCTCCTTATTTAGGCTGTTCTACCTTTAGTGTTGCGACGGCGGAGGGAGCGCTTTCTCCGATTACAGGGTCCATGGGTTCGTGCACGTTGTACATAAAGCCCTCTGAGGAACATATGTTTTCGACCGAGCGGAAACCCTCCTCTACCGCAGCGTGAACGATGCGGCCAAGGATGAGCATCGTTTTTCCGTCATTCAAGGGGTGCGCGGCCGTAAAACTGCATTCCATCGACAAAAAGGCTTCCTTTACGCGAGGCGCTTTTATCGCTCTGGACATCTCAATCGTCAGACCCGCGTCCGTAAGCTCGTCACCGCCGGGAGAGTCCGCCTCTATGGTTTTTAAACATGCGTCGTAATGCTTTGCGCTTAGAAAATTGACTGAGAAATCCTTTTCGCGAAGTATGTTTTGATAGGTGTGCGAGTTTACACTAAGCCCCGCGATCACGGCGTTATCGCCCGTGAAGCACTGCCACGCGTGGAAGCAGGCATTTGCTTTGCCGTTTTCCTTAAGGGTTGTGATAAGGCATAGTGCTTGCGGCACGCCTGCCGTGAACTCAAAATGTGTAAACACCGACAACTGCCCCGGCCAGCTTTCCTTATAATGCGCTGGCATTGCGGCTGAGACTTCATGCTTCATGGAATTACCCCCTGCTCCTTTTTTGTAAGTATAGCATGGCAACATGACAAAAGACTGTCATGTTTAATCATAAAGCACCGCCATTTTTTTCGCGTTTTCCGCTATCTCATCTGCAAGTTCTTCTGGTGCAAGTACCTTCACGTTTGCGCCAAAGCTTAAAAGCCATGCGACCGTATGATCTTGTAAGGTGTAGCCGTTCTCAAAAAGCAGCATGCCGTTTTCCGTTTCTTTATAGCATTTGGGGCCGTATTGCTCAATAAGAAGATGCTTTACATTGGGTGAAAACAGCGCTTTATAGCGCTTTTGATCCGGGAAGCGTGCGTTAAAATCAAGTTTTTCACTTGGAATGCGCCGCGGTGTAAACTGCTCTTCGCTCACTCTATGGTCCCAAAGCCGTGCGAGCTTGAACATGCGGAAATCGTTTCGGTTAAGGCAGAAACCAAACACATACCAGCTTGTCCACTGAAACGCAAGGCGATAAGGCTCAATGCTTCGCCGCTCCATGCCCGATTTCGTGTAGTAATCAAATTCTACAATATGCTTTTCACGAATTGCTTCTTGAAGATGGGCGATTTTTTCGGTGAGGCTGTCTTTATAATGGGAGGCGAGG
>JAEZLG010000037.1 GCA_023435855.1 Bacillota bacterium
GGTGTGCCGGCGGATATGGAATCCGCCCCTACATTACACATAACGTAACATTTGCATAATGTAACATTTGTAGGGCGGGATGATTTCATCCCGCCATGTTTACGTTTTTCTCTGTCATTTCGAACGGAGCGAAGCGAAGTGAGAAATCCCCCTGCATGGAGCCATAAACATGGCGGGATGTAATAAGTGCGTGCCGATGTTTATTCTAAAGCCCCGGGGGGCGGAGCCGAAGCGCCGCCAGTGGCGGAAGAAGCAAGGCGGAAGCCCAGTGCGCAAAGGAGTATTGCGACCTAAGGAGCAAGACGACTATTGCAAACTGCGTCTCGCTTCGCTCGAAATGACAACGACCTCCTGTAGGGGCGGATAGCATCCGCCCGCGTTCCCTTTCGCGCATACGTAGGGCGGGATGATTTCATCCACCGCATTACGTTTTTCTCTGTCATTTCGAACGGCCTTCGGGCGGGAGACGCCCTACGCTACTAGCCTGCGGGCGTCGGAGCGAAGCGAAGTGAGAAATCTCCTACATGGAGCCACTAAAATGGCGGGACGTAATAAGTGTGTACCGATGCTTGTTCTATAGCCCCGGGGGGCGGAGCCGAAGCGCCGCCAGTGGCGGAATAAGCAAGGCGGAAGCCCAGTGCGCAAAGGAGTATTGCGACCTAAGCAGCAAGACGACTATTGCAAACTGCGTCTCGCTTTGCTCGAAATGACAACGACCTCCTGTAGGGGCGGATAGCATCCGCCCGCATTACAATCTTCGCACATGAGTAGGGCGGGATGATTTCATCCCGCCGCGTATTTCATTTCGACATTATCCCTTGGCCCCATACTTATCGCTGTATTCGCTCTGATAATTCCTTCCCATATTCCGCTCGTGCTTATTTACATACGTGGCGGATATTTCTTCGGGAGTGACGTTATATCGTAGCAGCGTGTCTGTGAAATACATCAAAACGTCGCTCATTTCCTCTATAAAGGATTGCCGTACGTTTGGGTCTTGCATGATGGCTGTGTCGCCTTTTTTCTTGATGATGGCGATGCTTTCTCCAATCTCCTCCATCATCCACAATATGAAGTTCCTGCCATATTCGGGTTCCATAGGCGACCATGTATCCTTATGGAGTTCCCATAGTGTAAGCTGCATGTGCATCATGTCCGAAATTTTGATATCCGTCATAGTATACCCATGTCCCTTCGTCAGCTTATTGCGTTCCCGTTATACTTCCTCGTACTTAAGCACGTGCACTGTGATGCTGAAGCTTTCGTTACCCGGCATTTTTCCCGACTGTGTTTTTATCTGCCGAAAGCCACATGCTTCATATAGCTTAAGGGCGGGAGCATTGCCTGTTAAGACCTCCAGCTCAAGCGGCCTTTTCGTATGATGCACCACATGACGCACAAGGGCACTTCCTACACCGCAGCGCATGTATGCCGGGTCAACGTACAGCCACGCGAGCTCGTCCAAAGAATAGGCCGTAAACCCCACGACCATATCATTTAAACACGCCACACATACGGTGTAGTCGAACAAGCCTTCGCTAACGGCTGCCTGCTCGAGCGGTACAAACGCGTCGTCTAGCCCCGCTAGCTGAAGCTCATGCTTTCGCGCCGCGTCGTGTATTTGCTCTATACGTGGCCAGTCCTGCGGCTTGTAGGGGCGGACCGAAATATCGTTTATCAAGTTTACTCCTCTGAGAGCTCGTCATAGTTCCTTTGCGCATCCTCCCACGCGGCGTAAAGCGCAGTGAGTTCTGTTCGCTTTTCATCGGCTTTGGTGCCGAGTTCTATGGCGAGCAAATAATCGCTTGCAATGGCCGGGTCAATCAGCTGCTCATCTAGGCTCGCAATCTCCTCCTCCGCATCCGTCACAAGCTTTTCAACACGCCTGAGTTCGCCTGAGGCACGGGCTAAGGCGGCTTGTTTATCTTTTTGCTCCTTATATAGGTTTGGGCGCTCCTGCTTTTTGGGGGCGTTATCCTTTTCCGCCTGTGCGCGACGCTCCTGGTATGTTTCCCAGAAATCGTCAAAGCCACCGACGAACTCCTCCACGCCGTTTTCGGTCATGTATAAGATTCGATCTGCAAGTCGGTTCACAAGGTAGCGGTCATGCGTCACAACGAGCATGGTGCCGTCGTAATCGGTAAGCGCATCTTCAAGCGCTTCGCGTGAGGCGATATCGAGATGGTTCGTAGGCTCGTCGAGCAAGAGAAGGTTTGAGCCCGACAGCATGAGTTTTAATAGCTGTACGCGCGCCTTTTCTCCACCCGAGAGCATGGAAACGGTTTTATTGACATCGTCGCCCCGGAACAAAAACGCTGCCAAGGCGTTTCGTGCCTCGGTGTGGCTAAGGCGCGGGTACTCGTCCCATATTTCACCGAGTACGGTGTTTTCATCATGAAGCGAATGCATGGTCTGTTCGTAATAGCCGCTCTTCACATGCGCGCCAAACCGCGTTGTACCCTTATTCGCCTGCTCGCGGCCCATGATAATGCGCAAAAGCGTTGTTTTGCCGCAGCCGTTGGGACCTAAAAGAAATGCGCGCTCACCTTTTCTTACGAGAAATGATGCGTTTTTAAAAATAGGCTTTTCGTAGGATTTTGCCAATTCGTCAACGACGATAACCTCATTGCCGCCGGCCTCCCGCGCGGTAAAATGGAAGCGGATGCCCTCTGGTTCTTTTTCGGGCGCAATGAGTGTTGCCTTGAGCCTGTCGATTTGCTTAAGCTTGCTCGCGGCGGTCACGAAATTGTGCTCCTGCCCCCAGCGGCGCTGCTGCTCCACAACACCCTCAAGGCGGCGTATTTCCTTTTGCGTGCGATAATACACGCGCCGCAAGGACTCCTGCTCGTTTTGCTGCAATTCAAGATGCCTTGTGTAGTTGCCCTCGGATACCGTGAGACGCTCGTTTTTTAATTCAAATGTGCGGTTGGTCACGCGGTCGAGGAAATATCGATCGTGTGAAATAACGATAAAAGCACCGTTATAGGCGCGAAGATAGTCTTCCAGCCACGCGATGCTGTCGATATCAAGATGGTTTGTCGGCTCGTCGAGCAACAGCAAATTAGCGCCGCTTAAGAGAAGCCGCGCAAGCTGCGCTTTATTGCGCTGCCCGCCGCTCATGGAGGAAAGCTCCTTATTAAGTTCCGCCTCCGTAAACCCGAGTCCCAAAAGCGTGGAACGTGTGCGGCTTTCATAGGTAAGCCCGCCGTCAAATTCGTAGCGCTCGCGCAAAACGGTTTGCCGCTTTATAAGCGAATCGAGGTTACTTTCGCCCACGGCGATGCGGGAGTTAATCTGATCTAGCTCCTGCTCTATCTGAATAAGCGGAGAGAACACCTGAAGCGTTGCGGCATACACGGTATCGGTTAATCCGTCTACACTTTGCTTCGTTGCACCGAGGCGTGTTTCACGGTTCACGGAAACGCTGCCCTCATCGGGTGCTTCTTCACCCGTGAGAAGCTTAAAAAGGGTGGTTTTGCCGCTCCCGTTTACACCAACTAGCCCAACATTATCGCGAGGCCCGAGCTCGAAGCTAACGCCCTCAAACAGCGTTCTCGTTACATATGTTTTTTTAAGCCCGAAGGCTGCCAGGATGGACATAAGTATCAAATCCGGTCCCGGTGGGGAAGGGATGGTTTCCTTTCGTAAAAATGATCTTAATCAGGATCAATATCTGTTTCTGACTTTTTCCGCAAAACCCATAAAATCTTTGAGGTAAAGCTCTTTTCTATCATCAAGCACGATTTTTCCCGTGAACTTCCCGAATACCTGATGTTGGTCAGACTCTAAAATAACGGCATTCGTATGCGATGCGCGGTCGAGCACGGGTACAAAATCCATCTCAAAGCGTCCGTCGTCGCTTGTAAATGTCCACGGCTTCATATAACTGTCGCTCGGGATATTGAAGCGCACTTGGGAGAGCTTATGCCCTACACCGTCATAGATCACGAGGTTTTCCGAGGCTGCGCTCGTATCCCCGAAGCCGTAGCCGATGTTGAATCCAAGCACGTTGCCGTTCACAACGCCGTTTCCGCTGCCCCAGTACCATGTGTTGTCGTAGGTCCAAACACCTCGTCCCCAGTCGAGCGTGCCAAAGCTCGTTTCCGGTAAGAAAACATATTCCTGCTTTCCTAAAGTCACTTTGCCGCTTGCGCGCATGCAGTTGATCTTTTGGTTGTAGTAAAACGTACGAGGTTTATAAAAAGGCGTAGCGATTACCATGGTATCCATTGGCGGCTCATTTAAGATAAGCTCCGCTTCGAGCGTTTCGCCGTTATAAAAATCGTTAAAGCGGCAGCGAAGCTCGCGCGTACCGTCGCGCTTTAAAAACGCCATCTGTACGCGTTTATCTTTATATAGAGTGTCGCCCTTTTCACTCGTTTCGGGCAGCTTATAGCGGCCCATGGAGAAGGGCTTCATGACAGTAGCGGTATGCTCTTTGGGCGTTTCAAAATCGAGGAGCGACGCGGAGATAAGTCCCATGTAGCCGTTGTCAGCAACGGTAAATGCAATGCCGAACGCGTCGTTTGTGACGATGTAATAATCCCATTCCTTGATGCGCCATGCGGGGGCTTTCACGTCTGCGCGGCGATAGTCTAATAAAAGGCGCCTTGCAAAACCGGGCTCGCGCACATTGCCGTCCGCACCCAAAAGCGCGCCAATTTCCGTAATCTCATGCTGCATGGCCGTACCTCCCGCAATCATTGCTCCCCCAACAAAATCCTAAAACATCTTGGCGGTCTATTTGCCGCCGACCAGCGTCAAAAATGCTCGGAATACGTCCCGGTATGCCTGCGCTTTTTTCCTTGCTCGGCAACAAATATCTTCGCCAATCTGAATTCATGATTTCATTGGGTGAGCAATATCCTATCAATTTTAATTATACGCAGCACGGCAGCCCGCTTCAATCCCAATCTTTTTTTGAACAGATTGTAAACATACACAAAATATAAGCGTATTTATATGCAATATTCGCTAAAAAACGCCAAAAATACTGGAAAATACAGGTAAGCTCATGTATAATCGTACCATGAGTTTCAAGTTCGAAACTAGGACCATGCAAAAAACAAAACGCAGAGCCTCGCTCTATGTGGCGCTGCGGTGCTCCCGCACGGCACTTTTGTGCATCGCGGGCATCGCGGCGGGCAGCTTTATTGTGCTGCCCGCGTCGTTTGCTTTACAAGCAACGCCAACACCTTATAACGGTAATGTCATCATTGCCGGAACACCCGTTCCTTCCATTGCCGTTCCAACGCCTACGCCTTATGTACCCGAAAACACGCCAAGCCGCGCTGAACCCTTAATACGAGACGTGCAGGCACCCGGAACGGTGCAGTACGTTTCGCTTCAATTTGGTGACACGGACGCGACGGTTATGGAAATACAGTCGCGCTTGATGGAACTCGGATATTTTGATAACGACGAGCCTACAGACTATTTCGGCCCTGCAACGGAAGCTGCGGCAAAGCGCTTCCAGCATGTGCGCCACATGGCGGAAACGGGTATTGCAGACGAGATGTTCCAAAGCGTGCTGTTCAGCGAAAATGCGCTTATGTATGTAATGCAGGAAGGCGACAAGGGCAGCGACGTAACAAGGCTGCAGCTTCGCCTTGACGAGCTTGGCTATTACGAAGGCAATATCAACGGCTACTTCGGAACCGCGACGGTACGTGCGCTCACAGCCTTCCAAAAGAAAAACGGCCTCACGGAGGATGCCAAAGCGGACAGCGATACATACAACACTTTATATTCGGGCAGTGCAAAGCCTAAGATCGACCCGACACCCACCCCAAAGCCCACGAAAAAGCCTACACCAACGCCTTCAAGGAGACCTTCGTCCTCCTCATCGCCCGCCCCGTCTTATCCGAGCGGGGGCGGTAGCAGCGGCGGTTCAAATTCCATACCGGT
>JAEZLG010000160.1 GCA_023435855.1 Bacillota bacterium
CCCCCGCACCTACCAATAATCCCCCTGTAACGCCATATGTTCCGCCAACACCTCAACCGACCACCGGCGACGGCGGGGATACACCCTTCCAAACTCCCCCACCCGAATATAGCGTACCTCATCTATAAAATGGATATATAAACAATGCCGCAGCATCGCTGCGGCATTGTTTTATCCAAGGAAGAACGGCTGCTACTTCCCTTTCATCATTGCACCGGCTACATTGGTCGAAGCACCTGCCATTTTTGTCGCCGCACCGGCTACATTGGTGTAGGGCGGCATTGTCATACCCGCCATACCGGCCATATCGGCCATATTGTGTGATTTTCCTACCATTGCACCGGCCAAGCCGGTCCGCGCCATAATATCGTCACAGGGATTCGGCTCAATGCACATTGCCTGCAATATCTCGTGACACTCGCCGAAGCGCTGGTAGTGCACGACTTCGCGCTCACGCAAAAAGCGAAGGGGGTTTAACACTTCCGGGTTGCACGTAAAGCACATTAAATGCTCGTAGGTCGCGCGTGCCTTCTGCTCTGCTGCAATCCTCCAAAAACAACATTCAAAAATTCCAGTGTATCTCCGCAGGTATCTTTTTATTTGCAGTGTCCTTTTTACCCACATAAATGCAGTCGATAAGCTTTTCAACCATTTCCCGCGTGAGGCGGGCGGGGTTGAGATACGTTTTAAGAAGCCCATGCCCATCGGCAGATTTTAAGCATGTTTCCGCTTCGTCAAGCTGCTTTTGCATTTGGTTAATCCTGTCGTCATAGCGCGCTGTTTCCTTCCTGAAAGTCCGAAGCAAGTCCGTAAACTCCTCCTCCGTGAGCGTTCCGTTTGCCTTATCAAGGTACAGTGAGGTGAGCGCATTTTGGCTTTCCGATTTGCGTTTTTTAAGTATCTCTATATCATTTAGGAGCGCTTTTTGCTCGCCAAGATGGTCTGCGCTTGTTTTAACGCTGCGCTCGATCTCATCTTTATCTAAATACTCGTCGGTGAGCTTTTTTAGTTCCGTTATAACCGCTTCCTCTAACGCCTTCACGGATACAAATGAACCGATGCAGGCAGTCTTTAGAACATAACGCGAGGCGCATGTAAGATAATGCCGCCCGTTTGTAGCTGTTGAACGCATTTTGTAACCGCAGTGTTCGCATTTGACTTTATGCGCGAAAATTCCGATGCTGCCCGAAACAAATGGCTTCGACTTAAGTGCGAGCATGTTTTGTACGGTGTCCCAAAGCTCCCTATCGATGATGGGCTCGTGCATGTTTTCAACGCGAATCCAGTCTTCCTTTGGGCGAGGCCTGTTTTGCTGCGTTTTATAAGAAGCGCTTGCGTATTTGCCCTGCACCATGTTGCCTATATACATTTCATTTGAGAGCATGTCGGAAATTGCGGGGTACTTCCAAAGCGTGCTTAGTTTTGTTTTGGGCGGCTTGTACATAAGCCCGTTTTGGAGCTTATACTGCGTTGGGTTTGGGATTTGGCGCTCGTTTAATATTCTTGCGATGTTTGTTTTCCCATAGCCTTTGCTAAATAAGGCAAATACCTCTCGTACAATGGCGGCAGCCTCCTCATCTACCAGCAAATGCCCTTTTTGCTCGGGGTCTTTTTTGTAGCCATATAGGGAAAACGCACCTATGTGATACCCGTTTTGCCTGCGGTTTGTGAGTACGGATTTGATGTTTTCGGATAGATCCTCCAAGTACCACTCGTTGATAAGCCCGTTGATTTGCCGTGCTTTTTTGTTGCCCTTCACAGCGGTATCGGCATGGTCCACAAGGGAAATAAAGCGTATGCCCCATGCGGGAAACAGCGTATGTAGGTATTTTTCAACATACTCCATTTCCCTCGTAAACCTCGATTGGGTTTTGCATACAATAATTTGAAACTTTCTTAATTCCGCATCCGCAAGCAGGTTGTTAAATTCCGGCCTGTTGCGGTCGGCACCTGTATAGTCGTCATCGCTGTAGATTTTATATAGCTCCCAACCCTGCTGCAAAATAAACTGTACCAGCATGGTTTTTTGGTTTTGGATGCTTTCACTGTCAGCGGACGGATCGCGTTTATCCCTGTCCTCATCAGACAGTCGGCAGTAAACGGCAGCCTTCATATTACCCCCCCAATGAAATTACTTTACTTTAGAGGAGCGGTTAGCGTTTTTCCTGCTCTTATCGGAGAGGTTAATGATTTCAATCCACTGCTTCGTCAGTAAAGCCCGGGACGGTTTTGCGCCGGACTTAAATTTGTTTGTACAAACGACTGCGCTGCGATTTGCCATTTTAAAACCTCCTTCGGGTGATAAAACATACTATGAGGCAGCGCTTGTACGGTATTAGGGGAAATCCGTATATTAAAAACCGCCGCATTGCATTACGACGGTTAGAATTTTAAAAGGGTGTATGCGTTCTTTAGCTTATGCTCCGTACATTTGCTTCACCGCTTTACGAATTTCCTGATAGCTTGTGCAGCGGCAGATGTTGGATTGCAGCCATTCTTCAATGATGTATTCCTCGGGCATGGTAGGGTACTGCATCTTTAGTGCATGTATGACCATTAAAAAACCGGAAGTACAATAGCCGCATTGAAAAGCATCTTGCTCCACAAAAGCGTTTTGAATCGGCGTCATACCACCCAAACTTTCGACCGTCATAATGGGGTGTCCTTGCGCTTCTACCGCTAGAACCAGGCAGGATTTAACGGGTAAAGCGTCCATCACAACGGTGCAGGCACCGCAATCGCCGTTTTTACATCCGGGTTTAGCCCCCGTAAGCCCGAGCTGATCTCGAAGCACATCGAGCAATAGGTCGCCGGGACGCACTGCAATTTCATGAAGCTCTCCGTTTACGGTAAGCTTAACAACCGTCTTACCCTCATACCTGACCATTTGTAAACTCCTCTAAAAGGGACTCTAACATATTTTTTAATACAAATATGCGGTATTCGCCGGAGCCTTTGGTATCACAAAGAACAGGCTCAGGCAGAAGCTTTACGGCTTGCTCTGCACGCTCGCTGAAAGTTAAGGTGGGATTATTCAATACCGCTTCCATGGGGATGCTTCTAAAAGGATTGAAACAAACACCTGAGAATGCAACTCTCAAAGCATTATTGACGACTATAGCTGCCATGCTTACAAGCGGATAATCTATCTTCTCGTTGGTTGTCCTTTTTACATGGAAGTGCTGTAATTGCAAAGCCCATTTCGGAACATGCAGCTGTACGACCAACTCTCCCGATTTAAGCCTTATACGGCCGGAAAAAACACTTTGAAAAGGTACTTTCTTTTTTCCAACGTTTCCGTATAGCGTAATCATGGCATCGGATAGAAGCATCGGAAGACACGTCTCGCGATAATGAATACTTCCGCACAAATTACCGCCGAGTGTTAT
>JAEZLG010000224.1 GCA_023435855.1 Bacillota bacterium
TTAGCGCTGAAAATCACCCCTCGAGTGATAGGCAGTTTGAACAGAATCTGATACACTCGTTTCACGGGGTTTTCGATGAACCGAAAATCAGGGTGAGGAACAAAAAAAGAGAGGGGATTATTATGAAAAGGATTGTATGCGGGGTTGCGCTTGTTTTAGCGCTTCTGTTCGCACTAACGGGCTGTGCTGCGCTTACTAACGCAGGCAAGCTTGCGGAGTATGAGATGAGCGGCGACATGGTTCCGAGCATCACTTCGGTTGTGGGCGAGCGTGAGGTAACGGGTGTCAATACTTCCATCGATAACGGTGTTGCTACAAAGGAGTATACCTATGTAAGCTCCACGGTGTACGATGATCTTTGGGCCTATGTTCAAAAACTCATGAATGATGGTTGGCTCGTGACGCAGGATATCGATCTTGCAGTTGTACCGGGTTCGGGTCAGCTTGGTATGCATTCGATGGAGGAAGGGCAAATACTTCTTCTCACCTTTTCCTACGACGACGCGGGTTATGTTATCCAAATCGTCAAGGGTATAGGCACGCTCGAATAGCGGAATAGGAGGTCAGCTATGAAACGCGCACTTCTTGCGGTACTTCTTGTGGCCGTACTCTCCATGAGCTTTTTTGGATGCGTGAGCATAGAGCTCAAGGGATCGACGGATTTCACGCCCGAACCGACCACCGTGGTTCACGAATTACCTGCAGATACCGCTGTACTGCCTACCGAAGCACCGGATGCGAATGCGGGGGGCATTTTGGAGGGGCTTGCGGCCTATTATCCTTGGGATATCGTGCCCTTGCCTGAGGGAAGCGTTTTCGTCAAGGCGCAGGGTGTTGAGGATACCGACAAGTATGTGGAATATAGCTATGTGCAGTTAGCGCTTACAAAGAGCGAGGCCGTCGAGTATTTTGAGCCGCTTATGCAAAAAGATGCAGATTATTGTACGCGCGACAACGACCTTACTTTCCCGTCGCTCGAGGTGCAGGGCATGTACCCTGAGGTCGTGAGCTTTACATCGCTCTATGCCCGCTATACAGAGGATATCGGCGGAAATGTGGCACTTGTGAGCGTAAACCTCTATACACCCGAAGACAGTGAAACGCTTTCGGTTGCCGAAATACAGGTAAATTACAGAGTGAAACCGTAACTATAGTATCAGTAACGATAAAAGCCGCAAAAGGAATGAAATCCTGAAGCGGCTTTTTTGCTTGTTTTGTCGTTTCTCGGAGAATCAAATTAAGGTATACTCATATTTAGACGAGCGTGAATCATGCGGATGTGTGGGTCGATCGCGAATTGCTCGTGCTCAGGCACATCAAGGAAAACTTCCAGTAGTATACGGTATGTTGTTTTAGCTTTGGGGGGCGTTGGGGTTGTTTATACTTTATAAAATTTATTATGGCGATACGCTGGCCTATCTCGGTCGTACGCGCCAACCGCTTAAGCGGCGGCTGCACGGTCATTTCTTTAAAAAAAAGCTCCATAAAGCCATCGATATTTTTGCGGTAACGCGTATCGAGTGCGCCGAGTTTGCTACCTGCGCGGATATGTACCTTTATGAGATATACTATATCAACATTTTGCATCCTCTGCTGAATCGAGACGACGCCGCACCACTTGAGCTGACTGTAGCGCTTCCTGAGGTAGCGTTTGCGGAGTTTGAATGCAATCTTATGGAGAAGTGGAAGGCGGAGGTGCTTATTAAAAAAGAGCAGATTCGTCAAAAGCGCTCCGAACAGCGTTCACGCAAGAAAGCTGCGGCGGGCGTATAAAACCGCGCACGATTGCTTTTTTAGTCGAGCTTTGCCATAATATAGGCAGTTTTGCATTTCAATACATTCCGGTATCAATAAAGGACTTTGTATGGATACACTTATTTTTGCGCTTAACGCCGTCATACCCGTGCTGCTACTGGTCGTACTTGGTTTTGTACTAAGGCGCAGCGGTCTATTAACGGGGGAGTTTACACGCGTCGCCAACAAGCTTTGCTACTATGTGTTTTTGCCCACGCTGATGTTTTGTAATATCTATAAAACCTCAAGTCTTGCGGATATACGGTACGACGTAGTGGGGCTTGCAGCCCTCGGTATACTGGCACTTTTCTTAATCGGAATGCTTTTGGTGCGCTTTATACCGGACCGTGGGCAGAAAGGGGCAATCTCACAATGCATGTTTCGCTCCAATTTTGCTATGTACGGTCTTCCGCTGGCGATATCCTTGGCGGGGGATGCAGGCGGTCGCACTGCGGCTGCGCTTAGCGTATTCAGCATACCTCTGTTTAATATACTCGCCGTCTTCGTGCTCTCCCGGTATTCGGGTACGGAGGCGCATAAACCCGATGCAGGAAAGATACTTAAGGGTATTATCACAAACCCCCTTATCATCGGCTGCGTATGCGGCTTTTTAGCGCTATGCATACGCATGCTTTTTGAAAAGATCGGCATAAGCTTTCGTTTGAAGGATGTAAAGCCATTATACGATGTTCTTACACAGCTAGCCGCCATCGCGTCCCCGATGTCGCTCATCGTGCTCGGTGCGCAGTTTGAGTTCTCGGCGGCAAATAAACTTAAAAAGCAGATTGCTCTTGCTACATTCATGCGACTCGTGTTTGCACCGGCGCTTGTCCTCGGTATTGCCGCGTTGGTCTTAAAGGATATGGGAAATGGAGACTGGGCCGGGCTTATAGCACTTTTCGGCTCGCCTGTGGCGGTATCGAGCGCTATCTTAGCGCGCGAAATGAAGTCCGATTATGTACTTGCGTCGCAGCTGGTTGTGTGGACCACCCTGTTTTCATTCATCACGATTTTTTTAATAGCGCTATTTTTCCGCACGCTTGGGATGCTCTAAAAGATTAGGAGGTAGTATATGCGTTTAATCGGTAATCTGATATGGTTTTTGCTCGGCGGACTTATTTTGGGGCTTTGTTGGAGCATTGCGGGGCTTTTATGGTGCATCACCATTTTAGGTATCCCATGGGGGATCCAATGCTTCAAGTTCGCCAAACTCGCGTTTTTTCCGTTTGGCAAGGAGATTGTTTTCGGAACGGGCGCGGGTTCAATTCTCCTCAACATCCTTTGGCTTTTATTGAGCGGCGTGGAGCTTGCGATGATAGCGGCGGTCATAGGTGTGGTGTTCTGCGTTACCATAGTGGGCATTCCGTTCGGGCTCCAATGCTTTAAGTTCGCGCAGCTTGCGCTTTTGCCCTTTGGCGCGCAGGTGAAGCGGCGCTTAAAGTAAGCGGCGTGCTTTACTTGGTATAATTTGCGGTATACTAAAGGCACAAGGCATACGGCATATTATAAGAACTTGCGGAGAAACGGCATGAAAGGCTTTGGAAAGGGATATGATTCCGCCAAGCGCATAGGCTGCTTTCTAGTTTGTGCGATTTTATGCGCATGTGCTTTGGGCTGCAATTTAAACCCTAAGCCGATAGTTGTCGTTACGCCTACGTTGATTGCTGCATCTGTT
>JAEZLG010000279.1 GCA_023435855.1 Bacillota bacterium
ACATCCCTGGCGTTGGAAGCCAATTTATCGCGAACGCAGAACAAAGTGGAGCCGATACCTCCGGATCAGCAATGGTTGGCGGAGCTTTCGTCTTCTACTTGGGGTATTCATAATAGAGCAAAAGAGTTCTTAACGGAGTTAAACCATAAGTTCCGAAATGATAAGCATGTTATAGAGTTGTTACATAGCATATGCCTTGAGGATTTCTGGTTTTATCATGTGCTTCCCGATTCGGAACGCGTGCTTTCGGTGCTGATGGATATCTTCGAGGGACTGATAGCCACCGTAAAAAAGGAAACCGACAGGGAGCTTCTCGTTACCACACTAATACAATTTATGGATCGCCTATCCACCAAAGAGGGCTTTTCAAAACCCACCATTACACGTTGCTTTTCTATCATAGAGACGGATATTCAACAGCACGAAGAGATTTATATAAGAATTTCAGGCTATTTTAAGGCTTGTTTTGACAGGCTTGCGCAGCATGAGGAATTTCTGCCGTCTATATTAAAGCTCACATCCTATATTCTTGAGCGCTGTTATACCTATTGGGAGGAAGCGTCGAAAGCTGAAGCATGGTTTGAATCGAAGCGGCACCTGTTTACCGTTATGGATTCAAAACAGCTTCAGCAAATCGGTACCCCGTTCTTTCAACATTTGCGCACCGAGCTCAAACGCGCAACTACTTGGGAAGATCTCGGCCGTTTGTTGTTCTTCAAGGATATTGCAAACCACTTTAGGAGCTTTACGAAGCAAATCGTATCGCATCTTGAAACCATACACTACCTCTATTACCTTTTGCATCTCCCGGGGATGTATAGCCTTTACGACCATCTGCTGTACGATATGAACCGGAATCTGCGCAACGTTTTTACGGAGTTGGAAGCGGAGTCAACGCCCGCGTTTCTCGATGCCATTTTTGAAGAGCTTGAAGAACTGAAAGCAGATCATGCAAGAACCGTGCTCGATTGCATAGCAACACTCGGAAAAGAAGTGCTTGATTCAAAAAATAAAGCAGCGATATCGCATTTTATCAAACGTGTGCTCAGGTTTAGTTTCAACTATCCGGGTCATATAGGTATCAACAGCGACTGGCAGGTAATGGTAAACCCCAACCATGTCAAGAATATCAGGGTGTTTTTGGAGATCATCGGAAAAGACCCGTTTGCCATGCGGGAGCTTATCAACACATTGATTGTTGAGTTAAAGCTTGGCGGGATTTACATTTCGGATACGGATCTTTTCCAACGCGATGTTACGAAGCTTCTCAATTCGGACATTGCCCCCGTTTATCGGGAAATTAAACAGCTTACCCGAATTTTCCCCGTATTTTTCCGCGATATAGGAGCCGAGGGAAAGTTAAGAAAAGTAACGACCGCCATCGACGGCCTTTCCATGAGGAAGGATCGACTTATCCACTTTTTGCGCGTGCAAATACACGTCGAGAGCAACAACACCAATGTTTTGCTTACAAGAAGAATCATCCAATATTGGTACGACGGCGATAAACAGCCGCTTCGTGAGATTTTGCCCGAATATCTTTACGAAACGCTTGAAGAAGACCATGCATGGTATGAAAGCGCGCATGCTGCGTTAATGAGCTTATGCGAAAAATACCCCTTAGAGGATTTGCTGAAGCTGAATATTGAAGAATTGGAAAAATTGGAAAGATCCGATGACGAAGGCACAAATGTGCATTGGAATAAGGTCATCGATATTCTCGAGATCTACAACCTGCTTCTTGAGAAATACTCCTTTGAAACGGAGAACGTCGTCGCGCTTGTGGAAAAGGCTCGTTTTTTCAGTAAAAGCGATTTAGAACAGCTTTCATCCGATTTGCAAAATGCACGTAACGCGCAAGCGATTGCAGCTTTATACAAGCTGATGAACCATCTCAAATCCGTTATTTTGAATCCGGAAAAAACGGAAGCGTTTGAGAATATTCAGCTAAAGCGCCACATTGCGGCAGGAATACCCTCAACCTATGGACAGTATGTAGAGCCGAAATTTGAAGCGCTTGGTTTGATGTACCGCTTGGAGCGCGTAGTTTCCCAACTTATGGAGGGTGTAATTAACTCCATTACGCATGAATACATTACGGCAAAAACCCTGCGTCAGATTTATGATTTGTTAATGTTGTTCAAAGAAGGGCTTGCTCTTGACGGAATTTACGATCAAAGCCTGGATTCACATCTGGAAATGTTTAAGTACAGCTTGACATCGCCTAGCTTTTCATTGAGCCAGTACATCAACATTTTCCAATTCATCGGGCAGGATGTCAGCCAAATCATCAAAGGCTATTTTCTCAACATCTATGAAAGGCCTCTTGAGGTCATCGTCCCGCAAGTCCTAGCAGAACAGAATGTACCAAATGAGCAATGCACAAAGGAAAGAGTGCAGATGGAGAAGGAGAATTTCTTCCGCGACATACTTTCCTCCGCTTTCTTGGTACAAGAACTCGATTTGTTTGTCACCAACATCATCGGCACACTCCGTAACTTAGTGGACAACTATTCCAACAGCTTTATCGAAAACATGCTGACCTACGATCCCGATCTTACCTTCAGCTTGCTTTCGCAGGATACGAGCGAATTGGATAACCCGATATTTCTCGGAGCGAAGGCATTTTTCCTTAAAAAACTTGCCGCTTACGGGTTCCCGGTGCCACCGGGGTTTGTAATCACAACGGAGGCATTTCGGCATATTGAACCGCTCTACGCCAACCACCATATGCAGCGGGATTTTGTAAAAGATATCGAGCATTCGATTGCCGTCATAGAGCACCAAACAGGCAAAAAATTCGGCGACCCGTCTAACCCGTTGTTTTTCTCGGTACGCTCAGGATCTTTTATATCTTTGCCCGGTGCTATGAAAACCTTCCTCAACGTGGGCATGAACGATGCTATCACGAAGGCTTGGGCTTCTCGCGAACCATACGGTTGGACCGCATGGGACTGCTACAGGCGTTTTTTACAAAGTTGGGGCATGGCATTTGGTGTTAACCGCGATATTTTCGACAAAATTATGGTCGATCACAAGAAGCGTATCGGCGTAGAATTAAAAATACATTTTACCAAGGATCAGATGCGGGAAATCGCATTGGATTATAAAAAAGCGGTTTTAGACCATGGCGTTCATATTGAAACCAAGCCCATAGAGCAGATGAAGGTTGCGATACGGTGTGTGCTCGATTCATGGACATCACAGGGCTCCACAACGTTCAGAGACTATATGCAAATCGCCAATGAATGGGGAACTGCGGTATTGGTGCAAAAAATGGTTTTAGGGAACCTGTCCGCGAACTCGGGCACGGGCGTTGTTTTTACCAGCAGCCCCCTTAAGGATTATTCGAGTATCAATTTATACGGCGATTTTGCTGTGTGTGGCCAGGGAGAGGATGTTGTTTCCGGGCTTGTGAGTACGCTTCCGATATCGGAAGCACAGCGTAAAAAGCAATACAACGGAGAAGTATCTCTTGAATCTGCATTTCCAAAGGTGTATCAAACACTGTATCAGTACGCAAGGCAGCTCATTGAACAGCACGGTTTTGTGCATCAGGAAATAGAATTTACTTTTGAGGCAGACGACCCGGAACGCCTATATATCCTGCAGACACGCAACCAGAAGGTGAACAGCAAGAAGAGTACCCGTCAGTTTGCATCTTCAAAAGACGAAATGAAGATTATTGGCCATGGGATTGGTGTAAGCGGCGGTGCACTTACAGGTTTTGCCGCGTTTGATATGGAGGATATGAGACGGATTAAACAGGAGCATCCGGATTCTAAGCTCATCCTTATTCGTCCGGATACCGTTCCGGATGATATCCCCATGCTTTTTGTTTGCGACGGGCTTATTACCGCAAAAGGCGGAAGCACTTCGCATGCAGCGGTAACCGCCATTGGATTAGGCAAGGTGTGTATTGTAAAGTGCAACGGGCTTGCGGTGAAAGAATCCGAAAAGATGTGCACGTTAAACGGTCACATAATACGATCCGGCGATGCAATATCCATGGATGGAGAACATGGCAGCATCTATGAAGGCTGCTATGATATCATAGAAAAATAAGGAGCAGGAGGCTTTTGCTTTGGATATCAAATTAAAGGGAAAAGGGACATTAGGTATCAACGGTATAGGAAGGATCGGAAAACTTACGCTATGGAACAACCTGCAACAGAAATACTATGACGGTATTGTTCTCAATGCGGGCCGTGAAGTCGGTAAAACGCTTGAAGATGCGATTGCGTACCTTACGACGGATTCCACTTACGGTACTTTGGATAAGTTCTTGTTCGGCTACACCGGTAAAACATGCGAGGCAACAATCATCAATCGGGCGGAAGGCATGTTTGAGCTATGCGGCATGCCGATTAAGCTTTTAACAACCGCAAGAAACCCCCGGGATATCGATTGGGCAAAGGAAGAAGTAAGGCTCGTGATCGACTGCACGGGAAAGTTTTTAGACCCCGTTCTTCCTGCGGACCATCCTAAGGGCAGCCTTCGCGGACATTTGGAGGCAGGTGCCGAAAAGGTAATTATCAGCGCTCCGTTTAAGCTTAAGGATGTAACCCATGCGCTGCCGGAGGATTGCGCCACATTTGTGTATGGTGTAAACCATTCCAACTATAATCCTCTAAAGCACAACCTTATTTCGGCGGCAAGCTGCACGACTACGGGCTTGGCGCACATGGTAAAACCGCTTATAGATACAAAAGAAACAACCGATATCATAACTGCGTCCATGACTACGGTGCATGCTGCAACGAACAACCAAAGCATCCTGGACTTGCCTCCCAAAGCGGGAAGCAAGGATTTGCGGCGCAATCGCTCGGTATTTAACAACCTCATACTTACTTCAACGGGAGCCGCTAATGCGCTTGAGGAGATTATCCCGGAAATTAAAATGGTCGGCTTTATGGCGGATTCTATACGTGTACCGACCTGCACGGTTTCGCTGATATCGCTCAATCTTACGTTCCATACGATTTACGACGAGATCGGTAACCCCATTTTGACAAGGGAGTTCATCAACGATATTTATAAAAAGGCCGCCACCGGTGCGCAAAAGGATTTGCTTGTGTTCAGCGAGCAGCAAAACGTATCCTCCGACTTTATAGGCAGCCGTGCCGCCGTGGTAATTGAGGGGCTTGAGAATCATACCAGAACCGGTTTTTTAAAGCTCGGTACAGATATGCTTCGCAGGCACTCACTGCCTGCTAATGCGGATATGAACATACCTGTTACGCATGCCAAAATATTCGGCTGGTATGACAATGAATTTGGCTGTTATGTCAACTGCATGGGAAAGCTTGCTAAGTATATTACCAAGAATCTGCATTAAGCTTTTTTCCATATTTTACTTGAAGCAACAACTTGAGAGCATCCGAAAACGGATGCTCTCAAGTTGTCTCATAAATCTTCAAAATCAACCGCGGGCATGTCATTTTCAATATTATCCCGTCCTAGATCGGTGTCGATTACAGGGTACGCATCGGAAATGGGCCTATCAAGAGTATCGTCTACGAGAAAGTGCTTTTTCCTGGGTCTCACATGAATCACCTCAGGCTTAGATTGCCCAAAACGAAAGGTGAATAGACGCTTTTCTTTACGGAAATGCGTAGAATTTTAGGTAAAGCGTTAGCCTAAAAAAGTATCTTTTTTTGATACAAAAACGGCTCTGCCGTGGACAGAGCCGTAAATGATGCTGTGGTCTCCTCGATGGTTTAATAACGGGGACGTCCCGGCCGCCGTGGAGGGGTGGATGGACGACCATGACGTCTCATTCGCCTATGTGGACGCCGTCGCGGACAAAGCCATGGGAAAAAGTAACATAGAAAGTCATTTCTCGGCATAAATACACCTCCTTTTATTGCATTCTATGCAAACGAACTATAAAGTGGGAAAGAAAAACCTATAAATTCCAATTGCGTATTTTATAACAACCCCGGGACAATCCCCCATTGACACCGCAAACATTCGGATGTAATGTCAAACTATGGTGCATAAAATTTTGAAGCTTGGAAATCCCAAGCTCTACAATGTGTGTGATAGTGTCATAAAGGCAGAAGAACGCTTGCTGCCCGGTTGGATTACCGATTTGCATGATACGCTTATGGCGTATCGAAAAACATACGGAGCCGGTAGGGCGATTGCTGCTCCGCAAATCGGAATCCCTAAAAGGCTTATTTATATGTATATGGACAAGCCCTATGTTTTTGTAAACCCTACCATCACTTTCCCTGACAATGAAACATACATTCTTATGGATGACTGTATGTCATTTCCCGGGTTAATGGTGAAAGTACAACGCTATAAACGCGCGGATCTATCTTATTTGGATGAGAAATTCAATCCTCAAAACATGCACTTGGAAGGTGATTTTTCTGAGCTTTTGCAGCATGAATGCGATCATCTTGACGGAATTTTGGCAACGATGAGAGCCGTCGACAACAAGTCGCTTTTTATGGAGCAAATGAAACGCACTTTTTAAAACTAAGCCGGTATGGTATGCCTTGAAGAAAAAAGCGGGGAAGGATTCGGATATGGATAAGGAAAAAACGCAAATCGTTGTCAATAACCAGCGCGAATACTACTTAAGCGGTGCGACTTTACCCATAGAAGTACGCAAACAAGCGCTCCTATCCTTGAAAAGCGCTCTTATGAGGCATGAGGACGATATCTATAACGCATTACATAAGGACCTTCTTAGGCCTAAGATGGAAGCCTATATGGCGGAATTCCACATTGTTATGAGCGAGATTGAGTATTTTCTAAAAAATATCGATAAGCTCAACAAGAGAAAGCGCTGTCCATCTTCCATAGAATTCTTTAAAAGCACATCGTATATGTATCCGGAGCCTTACGGTGTGGTTTTGATCATATCCCCTTGGAATTATCCGATACAGCTGACGCTTGCGCCTTTAATCGGCGCTGTCGCTGCGGGTAATTGCGTGATGGTGAAGCCTTCTGAGTATACTTTAAGTTGTGCAGCCGTAATCGAAACGATAGTGTCCGAGGTGTTCGATGCACGGCACGTCGCTGTCGTACGCGGAAACCGAGAAGCCAACGAGTTCCTTTTGCAGCAAAAGTATGATTACATATTCTTTACGGGCAGCTTCGAGGTGGGTAAAGTCGTGATGCGCGCTGCAGCAGAGCACCTAACGCCCGTCACATTGGAGCTTGGCGGAAAAAGCCCATGCATTGTGGATGAAACCGCCGATTTGGATAAGTCGGCAAAGCGGATTGTGTTTGGGAAGATTGTTAACGCAGGCCAAACCTGTGTAGCACCCGACTATATCCTTGTGCACCAAAGCATACGGGATGCTTTTATTAATAAGCTTAAAAAGCATATCGTTGCATGTGTCGGCGAGCATGCACAAACCTCTGATTCGTATACGAGGATTGTTAACCGCAAACACTTTGACAGGCTGAAGGGTTTGATGGAAAACGAGCATAAGGCGTTTGGAGGCTATTTGAATGAGGATACGCTTCAGATAAGCCCCACGATACTCGATGAAGTAAGCTGGGACTCCCCCGTGATGAAAGAGGAGATTTTCGGGCCACTTCTTCCCGTATTAACCTATACCGATCTAGATAAGACCATCGACCATCTCAACACCTTAGCGAAGCCCCTTGCGTTTTATTACTTTACGAGGGACAATAAGCGCGAACTTAAAGTCATGCGCAAAAAGACCTACGGTGGCGGATGCGTGAACGATACGATTATCCATGCGGGAACGCATCATATGCCGTTTGGCGGGGTGGGTGAAAGCGGCATGGGGGGGTATCACGGGAAAGCAAGCTTTGATACCTTCAGCCATTATAAAAGCGTGGTCAAAAAATCGCTTGCGGTGGATCTACCGGTTCGGTTTGCACCCTATACGGAAAAGAAGTTTAAAATGGTCAGATCAATGACGCTGAAAAAGTGATATAACTTAAAAACCCGATACGCAGAGCGTATCGGGTTTTTTGTGATGAAACATTCAAAATACTTCTTTACTTTATCATGATAAAGTGATAGCATAACAAAGTATAACGTGTATGCGTTCCATCATCTATTCAGGGAGGAAACCATGAAACTCAAAAAACTCGTTCTTTTAATCCTTATGCTCACCATTATACTCGCACTCGCGTTTGGCTGCGCGGCACAAAGCTCCCAGCAACGCACGTTGAACCTAGGGTTTGACGCGGAATTCCCGCCCTACGGCTACATGGGGGATAACGGCGAATATACGGGTTTTGATATCGATATGGCCAAGGCACTTAGCGAGCGGCTCAACTGGGAATTGAAGCTTATTCCCATCAATTGGGATTCTAAGGATATGGAGCTTGAAAGCGGTACAATCGACTGCATCTGGAACGGATTTACCATCAACGGCCGCGAGGAGAAGTATACATGGACGGACGCGTATATGGACAATTCGCAAGTGTTTGTTGTGCGATCCAACAGCGATATCGTAAACTTTAGTGACCTAAACGGTAAGGCTGTGGCAGTGCAGACCGAAAGCTCTGCTCAATCTGCACTTGAAGAGGAGGAAAACGCAACGCTTCTCGCTTCTTTTTCTATGCTTGAAAAGGTGGGGGATTATAACACCGCATTTATGGAGCTTGAAAGCGGAGCGGTGGACGCGATTGCCATGGATGTAGGCGTTGCACGCTTCCAAATGCAAGGCCGCGAGGATATGTTTCGGATTCTAGATGATGCGCTTGTGGCGGAGAAATACGGCATAGGCTTTTTGCTCGGCAACACGGAGCTTCGAGACATTGTGCAAGCGGAGCTTATGAAAATGGTTGAAGACGGCACCTTTGCAGAAATCTCCGAAAACTGGTTTGGTTACGACGTGTGCATTCTGGGAGGAGCGTCGTGAGCTTAACCGATATTGTAGCGCAGCTTGGCGAGGGTATGCTCCTAAGCGTTTTCATCTATGTGCTCACGCTTTTGTTTGCCATACCGCTTGCGCTGCCTTTAGCACTTGCGCGTTTGAGCAAACACCGCGTGCTGAGACTGATTTGCGCCGCGTACATTTCGTTTCTTCGCGGAACGCCTTTGATGCTGCAGATACTCGTTGTCTACTTCGGACCGTGGTATCTGTTGCGCATACAGATTGACTTTTCGTATAAGCTCTATGCGGTCGTAATCGCGTTTGTGCTCAATTACGCAGCGTACTTTGCAGAAATCTACCGCGCGGGTATTGAGAGCATCCCGGAGGGTCAGTGCGAAGCTGCGCAGGTGCTCGGTTACACAAAAAGCCAAGCCTTTATCCGCATTATACTGCCTCAGGTCGTAAAGCGCATATTACCGCCCATGACCAACGAGGCAATCACACTCATCAAGGATACATCACTCGCATTTGCCATCGGGGTAATGGATATGTTTACGTATGCGCGCCAAATTGCAAGCGCACAAAAAAGCATGCTGCCGTTGGCTGCCGCAGCAACCTTCTACTATGCGTTTAATCTAGCTGTAGCATGGCTCTTCGGGCGGTTTGAAAAGCGGCTCTCGTATTACAGGTGATGCGTATGAAAACGGTTTTAAAAATGGAAAACATCGTAAAACGCTTCGGCGATAGGGAGATATTGAAGGGAGTATCCCTAACGCTTAAAGAGGGAGACGTTACGGCTGTGATCGGCCCCTCCGGGGGCGGGAAATCCACTTTGCTTCGCGTTGCTGCACTTCTTGAGCGAGCAGACGGCGGGAGCATAAGCTACAACGAGCTTATGGCTGCGGAGGATACACCGCAGGGTACACGTTATATGAATAAGGCGCAGCTTCGCGCTTGCACGCTGCGCTTTGGCATGGTGTTTCAGAGTTTTGAACTTTTTCCGCATAGGAGTGTGTTGCAAAATGTTTGTGATGCGCCGGTTTTTGTGAAGAAAATGCCGCGAGAACAAGCTGAAGAATGTGCACTGCAGCTTCTTTTATCGGTGGGGCTGAAGGACCGCGCTATGAACTACCCGTATCAGCTTTCAGGCGGTGAAAAGCAGCGCGTGTGTATTGCCCGTACGCTCGCAATGGAGCCTGAAATGTTGTTTTTTGACGAGCCGACGAGCGCGCTCGATCCGGAGAGTACGCGCGGGGTACTCGAAATAATAAGAGACCTTGCCAATATGGGTATGACCATGCTCGTGGTGACCCACGAAATGGCATTTGCCCGTGCCGTTGCGGATAAAATGATATTCTTAGAGGACGGCGTTATCGTAGAGGAAGGATGTGCGAAGCTTCTTGACAATCCGAAGTCTGCGCGTGCACGCGCTTTCTTGACCGGCGGGCTTTCCTATGCTACCGTATAAGCATAGTAAAGTGCAAAAGCATGGGGAGGCGCGCATATGTACGAAAGCAAGCTTCGAAGTCCGGATATGAACGCACTATTTCAAGCGGTATTGACGCTTGAGAACGAGGAGGACTGCTACCGTTTTTTTGAGGATCTTTGCACCATCAACGAGCTTATGGCGATGAGCCAACGCTTTGCGGTAGCGCGGCTTTTAAAAAAGGGTGAAACCTATACGGTTATCGCAGAAAAGACGGGCGCATCGACGGCCACCATCTCCCGCGTGAACCGCTGCCTTTTGTATGGTTCCTCTGGGTACACAAAAGCGCTTAAGCAGCTTTCGGAATAAGAAGGAGATAGTATGACGGTAGTATGCTATCCCAAATGCACAACCTGCAAAAAGGCTCTTGCGTGGCTTGATGCTCGAGGCATTCCCTATGTGTATCGCAATATAAAAGAAGATAACCCGTCCTACGAGGAGCTCAAGGCATGGTATGCAAATAGCGGCCTTCCTTTGAAGGCATTTTTCAATACGAGCGGTCTTTCCTACAAAGCGCTCCGGTTAAAAGACAGGCTTTCCGCGATGGGGGAGGAAGAAGCACTGAAACTTCTTTCGGCAGACGGCATGTTAGTAAAGCGTCCGCTCATCATTTTGGATGCGCTTGTAATCGTCGGCTTTCGGGAAAAGGAATGGGAGAAAGCACTATCGCAGAAACGGCCTTGACATGCATTTAAACATTGAAATAATAAAGGAAAATGCCGCACGATATGTGCGGCATTTCCTCTCGCTCTCTTTTTTCTACATGACCAACTGTCCGTTTTCTGTCTTGATGATTTGGAAAATCTGCTCTTCGTCTCCCGTTTGCGCGTTTATGTATACAATGTACTCGTTATCGCCGTACACACCCTTGAATTCGTAGCAGAGCCTTTCGGTCTGCGGGGTAATGGGGATGAGCGCGACAGCGCTACTCTGCACGGTAAGGTTCTGTGAAACATAGCCCTTGGCTTCTTCCAATGAAATCGCGGGCTGCTCAAGCTGTCGCTCGGTATGGTTGAAAAAGTAATTGCGTGCATCCAAGCCGATGATCGCCATGTCCTCGCGGTCCACCCACACTTTGATAAGGTCGCTGTAGAGTATCACGTCGCTTTGCACGGACGCGCAGTTGATGAGCGCCGCACCGCTGTAATACTGCGCATATGTGGCGCGCATTTCTCCGTAGCCCTGATTCTTTAGGTATTCGACAGCCGCATCACGGTACCGTGCGCGTTCCGCTTCATCCTCGGGTATTCCCTCGCGGTTGCTCTTTGCTGACTTCATCATGGTGAGGAGCTTCCCGCCCTGCTGTGTAATGGAAAGGTAAAGGTAGCGCCCATCCTCTGTGACGGACTCAAATTCGTAGGTGGGTATGGAGCCGTCAGTAGGACCGGTGTAGCTTAATTGCACACCGTCACCGGCTATACCCATCGCCACGCCAAGCGCCTCGCCCTCACTCACCTTGTTTCCCGTAAGTCCGCGCGGTTCGCGGTTTTCGGAGCTGTCGGAATACGGTCCGTCATAGATGAGAACGGGGAACTCGCTAACGCTTTCCTCCTGCTTTTTATTTTCCGGATTTCCTGCCGCCTCTCCGGCCTTATTTGCCTCTTCAGAGGCCTTGTCGCCGGACTGGTCATTTTCGCCGCCCTGCGCGGTAGCATTTTCAACGTCCATGGCGGAGGTGTAATATTGCTCGTTTGTGATAACGGTGTTTGGAATATCGCCATTTTGCACGCGTGTATTTAGATCGTTTGAGATATTGACGCAGGCTGAATATAAATCCTGCAGTTGTTTGGTGTCCTCTTCGGTCATGGGCTTTCCGGCGAGTGAGCTCTTGGTGAGGGCATGCGCGTAATCCCCAAGCTGCACAACAAAGCGGTTGAGCTTCGCTGTATCAAGGTGCGAGGAGGGTATCTGCGACATCAGCCCCACACAAGTGCCGCTCTGCCGCCAAATATCATCGAGGAGAAGCACGTATTGTGAGGGGGAGTTAACGACCATAAGCTTGGAGAGCGTTTTTTCAATGTTTGAAAAGCCGTCTGCCAGCTCCATAAAAGAGCGTTTGTACATGTCCGCCGTTCCGCGTTGTAAATCCTCCGCTTTCGCTGCCTGCGATGAGCCCCAAAGGCTTACCGCAATGAGCGCAGCAGCCAGAAGCACGGGTATTAAAATGCGTTCGATTATGTTTTTTGTCTTTTCAGCCATGGTATTTTACACCTCACTCACTTAAAGAAGGAATGGTTGCCGATGGCCAAAAGCACCGGTTTTGACAGCATCCATTTGTTGGTGGCGGTTTTGGGATTGTAGTAATACAGGCAGCCGCCCGAAGGGTCTACGCCGTTTATGGCATCACGCGCTGCTCTTATTGAGTTTTCATCGGGGGCAAGGTTAATCTGCCCGTCGGCAACGGCATCAAACGCTCCGGGCTGGTAGATAACGCCAGAGAGGCTGTTGGGAAAATCGGGGCTGTCTACACGGTTTAACACGACCGCCGCTACGGCTACCTGCCCTTTGTATGGCTCGCCGCGCGCCTCACCGTATACGAGCTGTGCAAGCAAATAGAGGTTACCGTCCTGGTTGGACGAACCCCCGGACGAACCGCCGGTATCTTTTGAACCGCTTGCTTGCATGCCGAGTGCCTTTAGCGTTGCAGGCCCCGCGACCCCGTCGGCAGTCAACCCGTTTTTCCTTTGAAAGCTTTGCACTGCAGTCTTTGTGTTAATGCCATATTTGCCGTCTGCAGCGCCGTAATAGTACCCCCAGCGCTTGAGCTTGGTCTGAAGCGTTTTTACACGATCGCCCGTGGAACCAACATTAAGCGTTTCTGCTGCAGCGCTTGATGGTATTAGGTAAACGATCAGGAATAGTAACGCAAGTATCAGCGCAAGCTTGTTGGCAAAAGGTCGATGATCTTTTTCCATAGCTTCCCTCCGTCCGCTTCTTTGATGAGCTTTAGAAGAAGGCTGTCCAATTGCAGCTCTTCAACATCAATTTCTCCATTCGGCAGCTCCAGTATGCAGAGTGGGGGGAACATAACACACCACCAATTATTTCCTTCCCCGTTTCCAAGCACCACGCGGAGTGCTTCGTAATCGCCGGCGGGATAGGTTTCACCGTTATAGCTTCTCTCCGGGAAAGGAAATGTACCGACGCAAAGCTGTGCGCCGTAGGAAAAGCCGTTTTCTTGCAAAGCGTTTTCGACAATGCTTAAAAGCGCTTCACCGTCTGCCATGAGCGATTGCTTTGCATCCTGCTTGTCCGTTGCACCGCGCATATGTTGCGCTTCATATTCTAACAGCGCGTCTCGAACCAACAGCTTCACTTGCTGATCTTCAGTCGAATTGCTGTTGGCTATGATATGCAGGCGAAACACGCTTTTATAGGGGGAATCGGAAGCTGTATTATGGTTAAAGCACAGGGGAACGAGACTAAACACGAGCAAAAGGGAAAGCGCTTTCCGTTTAAAAAAACGCATACATACCTCCAATGTTTGATGGTATGTGAATTGTTCACGAAAGTCGTGCTTTTTAAACAAAAACCATATATAATGCTTAATATATGATGGAAACAATTAAGGCCTACGCCAAAATCAACCTGACTCTCGACGTACTCAACAAACGCAGCGACGGTTATCACGACCTTCGCTCCATCATGCATTGCATCGATTTGTACGAGGCGGTTACGCTCGAAAAGTCCTCTACCATTTCCGTCAACTGCGACATACCTTTACCCGATAACAGCGCAACCTACCGTGCTGCGCGTGCTTACATGGCGCTCACAGGCTTCGGCGCGCATATAGAAATTAAGAAATTCATACCCGATGAGGCGGGTTTAGGGGCAGCATCCGCAAATGCCGCTGCGGTTTTTTTAGGTATGCAAAAGCTCTATGGCGCCTTGAGTAAGGAAAGGCTTTTTACGCTTGCCGCCATGATAGGTGCTGATGTGCCTTTTTGCATGATGCGTGGCTGTGCGCTCGCAGAGGGCATCGGGGACAAGCTCACGCCCTTAAAACGTATACCGCTCGACCTTTTAATTGTAAAAGCCGCAAAGGGTATCAGCACTAAAACACTGTTTTCGGAGCTCACGCTGCCCGTACAACACCCCGATACCGACGCGGCACTTATGGCCGTGGAGAACGCAGACGTGTACTCGCTTGCAAAGCATATGTTCAATGCACTGGAACAAAAGGCTTCCGAATATGTACCCGAGATACGTACGATTAAAAAACGGCTTTTAGATTCGGGTGCTTTGGGTGCATCGATGACAGGCTCCGGTTCCGCTATGGTGGGCGTATTTGAAAGCACTCAGGCTGCCAGAATAGCATCAGGCGCATTTGCAGATTGCGAATTCGTACGAGTTTGCCGCACAATTTGATTTTTTCCGCGTACATAAGTATAATATCGGGTGGTAATAAAAAGGCGGTAAAATCGGCGGCCTGTTTTTGAATTTAATTTTGGAGGCCCTACATGGCGCATATAAGCGAACACAAAAAAATACACCTTATTGGCATCGGCGGCTGTTCTATGAATGGCCTCGCCCAAATTCTACAATCCCGGGGGTATGAGGTACAGGGCTCCGACGTTGCTACCTCACCGTTTACTGAGCACCTGACGGAACTAAATATACCCGTTACCATCGGTCACAGCGAAGAAAACGTGGGCGATGCGGATCTTGTTATCTACTCTGCCGCTATCAAGCCCGACAACACGGAGCGCGTTTACGCACGCGAACACGGTGTGCCTGAGCTTGAACGCTCTGTAGCTTTGGGACAGCTTTCCCAACACTATAAAAATGTGGTAGGCATTGCAGGCTGTCATGGCAAAACTACCATCACATCCATGCTTGCGCTTGTAAGCAAATCAGGCGCACTCAATGCGACGGTGCATGTAGGCGGGTTTGTTGATTTTTTGCACGGCGGGGTACTCCTAAGCGACTCCGATCTTTTCATCACCGAGGCTTGCGAGTATGTAGAAAGCTTTCTTACGCTTCGCCCGACCGTGGCTCTTATCAACAACATCGACGACGATCATCTCGATTATTACCGCGATATCGAGCATATCACGGACGCATTCCGCAAATTTCTCGCGTTACTGCCTGAAAATGGGCTTTTCATCGGCTGCAGCGACGATGTGCGCGTCCGCAATTTGCTCAATGCCTATAAAGGCGAAAAAATCTCCTACGGCCTTCGTGACGCCGATTATACGCCTGCCGATATTCAGTATGACGAATTCGGCTGCCCGTCCTACACGCTTATGCATCTTGGAAAGGAGCTCGGAAGGCTTACGCTCCATGTGCCGGGTGAGTACATCGTAATCGACTCCTTGGCCGCTGCAGTTGTTGCACTCTCTCTAAAAGCACCGTTTTCCGCTATATCAGAAGCACTTAAGCGC
>JAEZLG010000282.1 GCA_023435855.1 Bacillota bacterium
CGGGAAAGGTTATGGACGCAGGGGAGAGCGCCACGACAATGCGGCTTTTGATACCGCTCTCTCTGCTGTATGGCGGAGGACGGTTTTTGATGGGAGGCAGCCTTGTCGGACGTCCAATCGAGCCGTATTCCGAGTCGCTCGATGCAAAGCTGTATAGAAATGGGAATGAGATCATCGTCACGGGTGATCTTATGCCGGGCGAATACTATATACGCGGCGACGTCAGCTCGCAGTTTGTATCGGGCCTGCTTTTTGCTTTGCCGCTTTTAGAAGGCGACAGTTTTTTGCACGTGAAAGGAAAGCTGCAGTCCCGCCCGTATGTGGAACTCACACGCGATATCATGGCACAATTTAAGGTTTTTACCGAGATTTGCGACGACGGCTTTTTTATTAAGGGCAACCAGAGTTACAAAAATACCGATTTATATGTAGAGGGGGATTGGACGTATGCTTCAAACTTCCTCGTTGCAAACCGCCTCGGCGGAAATGTGAAACTCAACGGTCTCAATTATAATTCATTGCAGGGCGACAGGCAGGTCTTAGATGCGCTTGATAAGTATGAGATCGATATAAGCGACATGCCCGACGTATTTCCGGCACTTGCCGTCAACGCCTGCGCGAAAGCCGGTGTAACGCGCATTACGGGCGGGCGTAGGCTCCGCTTTAAGGAAAGCGACCGTTTAAGCGTTATGGCGAATGAGCTAAGTAAGCTTGGTGCGGATTTAGAGGTAGAGGCCGACAGCCTGCTTGTGCGCGGTACTGGACGCTTGAAGGGCGGCAAGGCGGATTCACACAACGATCACCGTGTAGCGATGGCGCTTTCTATTGCCGCGGCTATCTGCGATGAGCCGGTAAGATTAACGGGAAGCGAATCCGTTAAAAAAAGCGCACCGCGTTTTTTTGAAGCGCTTAAAGCACTGGGTGGCACGGATTGACCAATTCGGGGGTATAAAATGAACACATGGGGGAATCGCATTAAGCTTACCTTGTTCGGCACGTCGCACGGTGCTGCCTTAGGCTGTGTACTCGATGGTATAAAACCCGGGTTTAAGCTTGACTTTAACGCAATTGACGAAGAGTTGAGCCGCCGCGCACCCCGTGCGGACAAATCGAGCACGGCGCGAAAAGAGCCTGATTTTTATGAGCTTCTTTCGGGTGTATATAACGGATGTACAGACGGCACGCCCATTTGCGCCGTATTTAAAAATTCCGATGCGCGAAAGGAAGAATACCCTTACCCACAAATTCCTCGTCCTTCTCATGCGGATTATGCTGCATCGAAAAAATACAACGGCTTTAACGATCCGCGCGGGGGAGGCATGTTCTCGGGACGCATGACGCTTCCTCTTGTTTTTTCAGGAGCGGTAGCGCGTCAGTACCTTATAGAAAAGGGCGTTACCGTAAAAGCGCATGTGCTTATGATCGGGGGCGTATCAGACGAGAATTTTGACCCCGTGCATGTAAATGCGGCGAAGTTAACTGCACTTGACCCTTACTTTCCTCTACTCAATAGCGATATACGCGAAAAAATGGAGCATGCGCTTACTTTAGCGCGTGAGGATAACGACTCTTTGGGCTGCGCTGCAGAATGTGCCGCAGTGGGGCTTCCTGCAGGTCTTGGTGAGCCTTTTTTTCAGTCGCTTGAAAGCTCAATCGCCTCGCTTTTGTTTAGCGTGCCTGCCGTGAAAGGTGTAGAGTTTGGTGCGGGCTTCGCATTTTCTAAAGCTAAAGGGAGCGAAGTAAATGACAGCTTTTATGTTGAAAATGAGACGGTAAAAACGCTTACGAACCATAGCGGCGGTATTAACGGCGGTATGGCAAACGGCATGCCTCTCATCGTCCGCGCGGCGTTTAGGCCTGTCCCGACCATAGCAAAAGCACAGCAAAGCGTGAACCTGACTACGATGGAAATAGAAACTTTACGCCATGTGGGCAGGCATGACGCCTGTATTTTGCCAAGGGGGCTTATCGCTGTGGAAGCTGCGGTTTGCCTTGCGCTCTTAGACGCATTTGGAGGTAGTTGATGGAACGGGGTTTAGACGCCATGAAGGAACTACGGCACGGAATCGAAAAAATAGACGCGGAAATGATATCGCTTGTGGAAAAGCGCATGGAGCTTGTGCGCATTATGGGCGGAATCAAACGCGAAAACGGATTACCCGTTTACGACCCTGCACGCGAGCGTGAGCTGTTTGAGCTTTACAAGCAGCATGTAGAAAAACCCGAGAATCTCGATTATATGCAGTCGATTATGCTCAGCGTGCTTCGCGCGTCCAAAAGGGAGCAGAGGCGCGCGCTCAATGTGTATTTTGTGGGTATGCCCGGCTCTGGCAAATCTAAAATTGCCAGGAAAGTTGCTCATCTTGTCAGCAAAAATATTTTGGATACAGATGAGATGGTCGAAACCGAGGTGGGAAAAAGCATTCCCGAGATATTCTTTGAGCATGGTGAACAGGAGTTTCGTCGGCTTGAGGCAATCATGGCAAAACGCGCTGCGATACGCGGATACAGCATCGTCGCGACCGGCGGCGGGATACTTACAATCCCCGGTAACTTTGATGTGATGAAGGGTAGCGGCCGCATCGTTTTCCTCGACAAATCACTCGAACAGCTATATAAACAGGATATCTCCGGCAGGCCTCTTTTAAAGCACGGCAAGGCGGATATTGAAAAGCTGTATTACGAGCGCCGCGATACGTATTTAAACGCTGCGGATTTAATAATTGATCCGGATACGCCGGACGCGATGCAGATGCTCATTGATTATTGTGGGGAATAGATGAATCATAAAATTGATCTACAGCATTTTGCGTTGTTCCATACAGCTTAGAATAAACAATTTTCGGCAACAATCCAATTCATGGGAAAGAGTACGGAAGAAATCAAGTTCCCGCCGCGCTTTTTTGTTGCACTCGACGCGAAAAGTGAGAACAAGGGCTTAATTTCTCGTACCACCGAATCGCTTGATGCACAGACGTACCGTAATTTTGCGTTCGGGCACGACCCAAAAGGAGAGACGTACGATTATATTTTGTACATTTCCGAGGGGGATACGCTTTCGCCGGACGCACTAAGTTGTCTTTCAAATGCTTCAATAGAAAACAATTGGCCGGATATGCTTTTTGCCGATGAGGATGTGATGGGCTTTGATAAAGTGCACCATGCACAATACAGTAAGCCCCCGTTCGACCCCATAACGCTTCTGAGCTACAATTGTATAGGCCGACCTTTGGCAGTGCGGCGCGAGATAGACGAAAGCTGCAGTGATATAGAGAGAAACCATGCAAACGGCGAGTATCAATACGCTCTTTTTTGTGCCGCAAAGAGCGATTCTATCGTGCATATAGGAAAAACGCTTTATTCGCGCCGCGTACACTTGGGAGATGTTGATTTTCGTTTAGGAAGAACGTTTATTGAAGTATACTTAAAAGAAAAACGCATGGAGGGGTTTGTAGCAAAAGGCATGTATGAGGGGAGCTTTCGCATGGCGGCGGCACCGAAAAAGAACCCTCTCGTTGCTGTTATCATCGTCGCTTCCGGTCGTCTTGCACCGCTTCGAAGGCTCCTTGAAAGCTTGGAAGAAAACACCGTATATGATAAATACCGCATTGCGGTCGTTGTAACAACTCCTCTAGAGGAGCCGTTGAAAACCTATTTGCACCTGCTTGAAAAAAACGGTGCGGTGTATGTCATAAACTGTAACGGCCTTAACCCTGATTTGGCACGCAATGCCGCTGCTAAAAAAATACAATGCGACGCGATTTTGTTTATGGATGAGCAAGCGGAGATTGTATACGCTTATTGGCTCGACGCACTTTTGGAGCAGCTTTGTAGAAACGGCGTAGCTGCTGTAAGCGGCAAGTTACTGGGAGAAAATGACGTCCTTTTACAAGAACCGTACAAAGGTTTGACAGAAGATAAGGACGACAAAGTGAAAAACAGAATTGTGAATACCATACGGGGCGTAAAAACGCTCGACAACCGCTTGCTTTTGGTACGGCGCAAGCCTTTTTTAAAAGCGGGTTGTTTTGCAAATGGCAATACGGATGCCGCAAATGAACTTTATGCGAAGCTTGTTCAAGCCGGGCATTTTTTAATTTACACGCCTTTTTGCAAAGTAAAGGTACACGGCGGTGACTTTTGACATAGATGTAAACTTATGGTCAAATAAGACTTGGGTACTTGTGTAAAGGGTAACATGCGGATAAAATAAGATAGATAGAGTTGACCTCTTTAGAGGAGGAAATGCCTTGAACATAGGTGAATTTTCAGATTCATTTCTCCCAATTGTAGACGGCGTAGGACGCGTCGTCTATAACTATGCTGTTACATTATCGCTTAAGGGTCACGATTGCTATGTGATAACGCCCGCCAACGACACGGGCTACCGCGGCAGGTTCCCTTTTGAGATCGTGGATTTTTCGGGTGTTACCGTACCCGGTTCTCCGCAATACCGTGCGGGCATCGCGTTGCTCGACAGGCATTATTTCGAAAGGATGCGCAATGTACCTCTTGATATTGCGCATGCACACGATCCTTTCACAGCGGGGCAGGAAGCGCTTCGCGTTGCCATGAAGCGTGACATACCGATTGTCGGCACATTCCATTCCAAGTATTACGACGACTTCTACAAGGTCACCGGTAAAGTGCTCGCTACGCTTGGCGTTCGCTACGTTGTGGATTTCTACTCGCGCTGCGATGAGGTATGGGCGGTGAGCCAGTCCTCGGCGGATGTGCTGCACGATTACGGCTTTAAGGGCGAAGTGCATGTAATGCCAAACGGCACCGAGATAAGAGATCGCCGCGAAGAGGACCTAAAGCTTGTTAACGAACGCTTCCAACTCCTAGACGGTAAGCCTGTGCTTTTATTCGTCGGGCAGATTAACTGGAAGAAGAATATTTTGCGCATCCTCGAGGCTGCAGCGATTTTAAAATCACGCGGTGAGGATTTTTGGCTTGTACTTGCAGGACAGGGCCCTGACGAGGAGGATATC
>JAEZLG010000033.1 GCA_023435855.1 Bacillota bacterium
GTAGTAAGGCTCAAGCCTGTTGCCACATAACTTTCGTCAGCGCCTACAGACGATGACACAACGACGGACTGGATCATCACGGGCATAGCCACCTCAAGCGTAACAACCCCGCGCTGGATGCCCGTAATATCAAACAAATGGCACAGCGCAAGCGTTATAAGCGGAGAAATGACAAATCGCATCGCAAGTACCGCTGTCATTTGCCCGTCAAGCTTCAAGGTTTTTAAACCGGTTTCGTAAATAATAAAGCCCACATACAAAAGAGAAAGCGGTGTGACCATTGCGCCCATGTACTTAGAAAAGCTTAAAATAAGGTGTGGCGGCCGAAAGCCCGCAGCAAGAAGCAATACGCAAACAACAAGGCTTACAAACGGCGGGTTGAGAACGCCCTTTAGGGTTTCTTTCAGAGTGAGACGGGCTTGGCTACTAGTACCGCTCTGCTTGAGTATCAATGCGCCGACCGTCCAGAAAAACGAGGTGTTTACGATGTAGAAGATCATCACAAACGGCGTGGCTTCTATGCCGAAAAGCTCTCTGCACATAGGAAGTCCCACAAACAAAGAGTTTGAAAGCGCACACATGACCACAAATCCGCCCCGGCGCGGCATTGAAATGCGCATAAGCTTTGCAAGAACAAGGGAAAGCACCATGCAGGCGCTCAGGCTCATTACCACCACAAGAAACAGCGTTTCTGCGCCCTTTAGCATGTCTAGGGTGATGTTGTTAAAAAAGTTGTCAATACACATCAACGGTACGCATACGTTCACGATAAGCTTCACGAAGAATGCTTTATGCTCGTGCTTGAGCCAACCGACCTTGCCGCAAATATAACCCACGCAAGCCAGCATCAAAATGATTGCCACCGCTGATAGGGAATTCAAAAGCTGAGACATAGTTCACCTGATGTCGATAAAAGGAAAGGGCAGTTGCTGCTGCCCTTTTGAAGTCTACTATAGGATATTCGCCTTACTTGGTGATTTTCCTGCATTCCAGATAATAGCGCTTTTCGTGTGCCTCGCCCATGGAGAAGGTCTTACGCGGGAGAGCACCGTCAAACACAACGGTTTTGAAAAGCTCGGATTTTTGCATGGGTGCAAGCAGAAAACCGATGTTGTTGGGCTTCGCGCCAAGTTCGTATACCACATCCGCGCCGTGGATGTAATCGACACTTGCTTTTTTATTGTCTTTAAGATAAGCATCGATTGCGTTTTGCAGCGTGCCGACTGCAAGCTGCGACGCGGGTGCGCTTACGACGTAGGCAAAGAAGCCTTTTTCATTTACGAAGGCAAGCTTATGCTCATTTTGTTCTACGTTAGCCACAAACGCTGCAAGTGCATCCCGGGTGGGGAAGCTTTCAATGCGGCAGCCGCCGTTTTGCGAATTCAGAAGCGCTTTAAGTTTATCTACAGCATCTTCTGCTTCAAACAAAACCCGGTGTATGGGTTCAAATACAATGCCGTCGTCATGCACGTTTTCAAGCTCCACAAGGCAGAAGCGTGCGGGATGATCCTGCTTTTCAGCCTCGCTGAGGCCTTCCTTGCAGCGTTCCCAGTTGGCTTTTGCCGTGGCGAAGGAATGGTTGCCGTCTCCCATGGCAAACAGCATGGGAGGCTTGTCCGCTCCGTATTTTTCAGCAAACGCAAATTTATCACAAAGCGCCTCAAGTGCATGAAGGGCGGCAAGAATGTGCTTTTCTTCGGTGAACAAATACCCCTCAAGGTGGCCGCCTTGCTGCATTAAATCAAAATCGTAAATCTTTTCGGCCTCTTTTTCGGAGGCTGCAAGCGGCTCAATGACGGTACGATTGGGGTCGTCAATCAGCACAAGTATGTGCGGCAGTTCAAGCGGTGCGTCCTTGCGGATGCGAAGGCGCGGGGGGATGCGCTCCACAATGGTGCCCTCGGTTGCACGGATGAGGGTGCTTGCACCTTTGTTGTAATCGTATGCTTCAAGATCGAGTGCTACGATAAGTCCGTTTCTGGTTTTGCCATCTACGGTACGGCGGACAAACACAAATCCCTCGCTCTTTTCCTCGAGCACGCCCGAGTCCATATATCGGCGCATATGCTCGTTGATGCTTTCAATGCGTTGCGCTTCACCCGGCTTATCGAGGTACATCTCGGGCAGCATGAGACGCAGCGTGGAGGGCGTTTCGCCTACGATACGCTCTGTTTCATTCCAGTATTCGGGCTGAGATGTATACTGGTCGCAGGCTACGACTGCCCATTTATGCATGTCCACACTTGCATTAGGCAGAAGGACGCGGGGTACTTTTACACCGATGCTGTTTTGATACTTCACTATACATACCTCCGGTGAGAATGTTATATTTTTTTAGGTTTCGCAAAAAGAATGCGGCGCATGCCACAATAATGCAATTTTGACAAAGAAAGCGCCGTGCTTACAAATATTGTACAGCACGGCGCGGAGCGGGTCAATGGACGAAGGACGAATATACAAAAATGTTTTAGGGAGCATAACTTATTTTTTGTGCGCGATGCATGGAGGGGTGGAACGTAATTGCGCAACGGCAGTGCTCGCGGGCGGATGTTATCCGCCCCTACAGGGAGGATGGAGATATGCGTGTAGAGCACGGGTGCAGAACGCGCTGCTCGTACGGTCAACGGAAGGTTGCCACCACCTCGCCCTTCGGGTACCCCTCCAAGGAGGGGAATTAAACCCTCACGGGGGTTCTGGGGGCAGAGCCCCTGAGACCCGGGATTGTCAAGGGGCACACCCTTGACTTTCTTCCGGCTTCGGCGGCATGTACGCCGAAACGGATGAAAAGCGGAGCTTTACGTTCTTTTCGCGGTTTGCCGCCCGGAAATGCGCAGCATTTTTAGGCAAACCGTGACAAACCCGCCGCAGCGACCTCGCGGAAATGGCCATTGCCATTTCCGCGAAAGCGAAGCGCTATAGCAAAAGCATGAGTTTCTGCCCCTCATCGAGCGTTTCACTGTACACGGGGTTGAGCGAGGTTAGCTTTGCACGGCTTATATTGAAGCGTTTTGCTACGTCAAAAAGCGTTTCGCCTGCGCCCGCGAAATACACGATGATGCCGTGCGGTACGTTTGGCTGTACGGACTCGGTAATGCCGGTTACCACATTGGCGTCGCTGAGCTCATAAACCTCCGCGTTTAGATCGATTGCAAACGAAAGGTCCACATTGCGTCCGGAACCGGAGGCATGGGTGCAGATACAATCTGCGTTGACGATCGCTTCCGCATCGTCCGAGGCGGAAACAGGCATCTCGGCGACGAAGGGAAGATCCTCTGTAAATGCGTAGAGGCTGCCGTTTTCACTTTTATAAATGACGCGGCAAAATACGAGACCTTCTACATTGAGTCGCCCGCCGTTTACGGCGCTTGCTGTTACCACGGGGCGGCCTGTGCCGTAGACTACGCGGTCCGCGACCACCATGCCCTCCGGCACATTAACGGTCTCGCGTAAAATATGGCGTCCGTTTGCGTTACCGGCATAGTTTAAAAGACGCGCATGCTCATGCGTGCAGTTAAAGGGAAGGTTGGGGGAATAGGCATCGAGCGGGAGCATTACATTCGACTCCTGCTTTTCAGAAAGCTGAATGCCAAGCATCGCATCTACTGCGAGAAGGCCGAAATCCTCACCTACGGTCCTGACGTTCACCGCCGCCACGTTTGCATTGCCGCTTAGATCTTTTGAGTAAGCGTCGGTATCCACGGATTGCACAAACGGGAAATTCTGCGTAATCTGCGAAAGGTTGCCTTCCTTATCAGCGCAAAGTGCGCTTACGTTGAGCGTGCCCTCTACTTCGGCATTCGAGCCGTTGGATCGAATATCCTTCACCTGCGCTGTAGCATTGGCACTTAATACATTTTCCACGTTAGGCGCTGAGATTTCCTCGCGAAGCCGCACATTTTCATCAGCCACCTCGCGCTTTTTCCCTATCGTGAGCGGCATTTCCTTAAGCTCTAGATCCTCCACACCGCGTATGCCCCTAAGCACGCGCAGCTGTGAGCCGGATTCGACCCTACACGCAATATCCACCATCGCATTCATGGAAAGCGCGTTGTTATTGAGGTTTACGTCAAGCGATTGCAGCTGTGCATTGGCGTTTGCCGCCATGCCTGCCTTCGCCCCCTCCACGTTTACGCTGTGGCGAAATATCGCGCTTGAGGAAAACGCGAAAACGCCGTTTGACCCTGTCAAAACAAGGCTTACACCAACACGGCCGGAGAGCGTCACCTTGCCCTCTAACACTTCGGTCTCGGTAACCTCCACATAACCGTTGGAATCAAGCACCTCGGAAGCCGAGCGTCCCTCCGGCATGGGGATGCTCCCCTCGACAAGCGCCTGCGACACGGTGCTGCCCGTCACGCGGCTCACATCCAGATCGTTCCACATTAACTCCATGCCCGTTCTCCTCTCCGAATTCGCATAGCTTAAAATATCCGCTGCCGCCCTTTGCCGAATGTTAATGGCAAAAGGGCGAGCAAAGCCTCTTATTACTTTAAAACTTTATGAGCCAAGCTATTAAAATATGAATACTTCAACCGAAGTTCGGAAAGTTACAGATTAGTAAATGACATGCAAAATGCAGGAAAAAATGTATCTAAAACCGCGGAACGAAAGTTTATGCTAAGCGGGTTGCAATGTATATGCGACTGAATATACAAGCTTCGTATACGGTGAGTTATCCACAATACCCACAGAGTTATCCACCGGACAGGCGAATATCGGGGAAACGCAAATGTGAATAACTTGTAAATACCCCGTGGAAAACCATTATAAACATAAAGATGCCACGCAAAATTATGCGCGGCATACTGTATATGTGCATTCACAATTTGTCGAATAATGAAGCAAATGCAATTTTTGTGACGTCATAACTTTCATGGAGGGCATGGCACCGGGGCTTTGGGCAGGGCGGGCCCAAAGCCCCGTTTTTCACGGCGCACGACCCACAAGCAGCGCGCCGAAAGCAATTTGCAGCTATTAAATCACATTTTGAATTTCGCCGCGTGCGTTCTTTTCGCGTGCGCTTTCCATAATGAGCTTATCCGCTACAAGCGCTACGAATTCACCGTTGGTGGGTTTGTCGTTTTTTGAGTAGATGTTGTAGCCGAAGAGCTGGTTGATGTTTTCAATCTTACCGCGCGTCCAAGCTACTTCAATGGCATGGCGGATGGCGCGCTCCACCTTGGAGGCGGAGGTGGAAAAGCGCTTGGCAATGCCCGGATAAAGTTCTTTGGTGATGCGGTTAATAATCTCAGGCTCAAAGTACACCATACGCACGGCTTCTCTAAGGTAATGGTAGCCCTTAATATGCGCAGGGATGCCGATTACTAGGAACACCGAGGTAATTTTCTCGTCGAGCGTCTTGGGCTGCGAACTCATGGTGCACACCTGCGAGCGGTAGTTATATGTGCTTTCCATCATATCGAGCATGCGCTTAAACAGCGTATCGGGTTCGACGGGTTTTACCATAAAGTATTTTGCACCCAAGGTGCAGGCCTGCCGCACCATATCCTCATGGCGCATGGCGCTTACCACAATGGTCGCCGGCGGGTTTTCCACGAGTCCGGCTTTAAGCCGCTCCAAAAGCTCAAATCCGTCCAGCCGCGACATTATGAGGTCGCAGATCAATACATCGTAGTGTCCGGAACGTAGGGCGTCGAGTGCTGCTTGACCGTCGGACACAGCGTCTACCTGCGCGACCTGTTCCTGCGCGGTGAAATAATCCCTCACCGCGGTTTGAAACTGTAGGCTCCCATCCGCCAAGAGAATACGGTATTTTGCCATTTGCAGTCCTCCTGATTCTGTTGTATTTTATAAATTGCGTAAGAATTGCGAAGGTTTTTGCGGTTTGCTATGGTATAAATTGTAACACCGCCTTTTTCGCAAAGATAGGTCAGTAAATTATGTGTTTTTGTCGTATTTTTGTCAAAGCAACGCAAAGAAAAAGGAAGTGTGTCTAACGCCAAAAAAGGACATGCAATACGGAACGGATTTTGTAACCCGGTAAGTCAAATTTTGATGGGATTATTAGAAGGAGTATGCAGAATGGAAGTGTTTTTTGAGGAAACTGTGTTTTCGCGTGCCGATAAAACGGATGCGAACGAGGTCGAAATGCTCTACAACGCCGTTCGTTTATGCGGGCGCGAAAATGGTACCACCGATTGGGATGATGATTATCCGGACCGCTCATTTATTGACGGAGATATTGCAAACAGCGCGCTATATACGCTTCGCTTTAACGGTGAACTCATTGCGGTAGTAACGATGCTTAAGGAGGACGATCTTGAGGAATGCGATGTAGCGTGGACGCAAGTAAAATCATGTGTGCTTTCACGGCTGTGCGTGAAGCCGCAGTGCCAAAAGCAGCATGTTGGTGAGTATGTGATGCGCCTTATTACCGATGAAGCGAAAAAGGAAGGCTATTTGGCAACGCGTCACCTTGCAGCACTCGCAAACCCTGCAAGCCTGCGCCTATATGACCGGATGGGATACAGGAAAATCGGTAAAGTACATATGTACGATACGGACTTTTACGCATACGAAAAGCTGCTGTAGTAATAGCCCTGGGATTGTCAAGGGGCGCACCCCTTGACTTTGCTCCGGCTTCGGCGGCATGAACGTCGAAACGGATGAAAGCCGCAGGCATTCGTACTTATCACATTTTACCGCCCGGAAATGCGAAGCATTTTAGGTAAAACGTGTAAACTCACAAAAGTGCTAAGGGCACTTTTGTGACCTGTGTTACTTTGTCACATAACGCTGCAAGCGACATTGTTTTTTTCTATAAGTGGGATATACTATAGATAAGGAATAGCGTGCTCCGAGGCTTTCGGAGCTTGAAAGGAGAAAAACATGAATAAGCTTTATGACGGCTTAAATGAGCAAATGAATTTTGAATTGGAGTCCGCCTACATCTATGCAACGATGGCTGCTTATGTAAATTCTTTAAATATGAAAGGTATGGAGCACTTCTTGGAGCTTCAGGCGAAGGAGGAAGTGGAACATGCCGAAAGGCTCAAGAAATTCTTACAGGAAACGGGTTACGGGATAAAATACCGTGCACTCAACCCCGGAGACGGCAAATTCTCCTCCATTGAAGATGCTTTCAAGAAAGCGCTTGCCCATGAAAAGATCGTGACCTCACGAATCCACGCACTTGTGGAAGAAGCACGCGAGGCAAAGGATCAGCGCGTACTTAACCTCTTAACTTGGTTTGTGGATGAGCAGATTGAGGAAGAAGACACTTTCAACGTTCTCGTGGAGCGCTTGGAGCGCATCGCCGGCCAATGGGCAGGCCTGTATATCTTAGACGGTGAGCTAATGCATAGGTAAGGATAACGACTTATATTTTGCATAATAAAAGGTCCGCAGCATTTAGCTGCGGACCTTATGTTTGATGTTATTATCTTAGACCGTTACTCTTTTATTCGCTCCATGTAGACCGGTATGAAGTTGACATCGCTTTCGCTTTCCTTAAGGTATGCGGGCATTTCCTTTTTAACAAACTGCAGCCGTTCATACAATGCGACAGCCTTCTTATTTTCCGGATTTGGGTCCACCCAAACTTTTTCTGCGCCGTTAAAAAAGGCTTCCTTTATCGCATAGGAAAGTGCTTTTTTTGCGATCCCTTTTCCCCTTGCCGCCAAATGCAGCTTAATATCTAAAGCCGCGGCATTTCCGTGCTCTTGATCAATCGCATATAATGCTTCTCCGCAATATCCGAGCGTCTCTTCATAGATCGAATAATGGTTATGCTTCGGTCTGCCCGCATCAATCCATGTATACCACGCTTCCAAGCCTTCCATGGTTTCACCCAAACCTTCCGGGAAACCAACGAACTTCATAACTTCACCGTCGTTCCAAAGAGCCAGCACGTTTTTAAGGTCTTCTTTTTCCGTTTCCTTGACGATGATGTTTTCGTACATGACATGCACCCCCGTAGCTTTACATTCTACCGTTATTATAGGAATGCAGTTCAACTTCGCGCAATTGATTTTTCAATTTTAAGAGGTCTTTCCTTTGTAGCTTATGCACGTCATGCTAATGCCGATATTCTTTAGGTACAACCACCAACTTTACTTTTGTGCGTGTAGCCACACCTGTTGATACCGGGCTAGCCTAAATTAGAATGGGTGAGCTATCGACAAATGCAAATCTATGCTCAGTGTTAATACTTATTCCATGAATTTTACCTTTGTTACCAACTCGAGCAGTTCTGCTTTATACGTATCCTCGTTTATATCCGGCAGGGACCCGAGCAGGTCCAAAACGGTATCGAAGGAGGGTGTGCCTGAATATTCCGAGTTTCTCAGCAACATTCCGAATTCCGATATCGCCGCTGCCAACCTCATATTATCGCTCATTGACGGCGAATAAGAGGAACTTTGTATGGGATAACTCAAAAGCACGCTGTCGTTTGCATTCGGCTCTTTATAACGAATGCAGACAGTTGCCCATTCCGCGCTCGACGAGCCGGCGTTCTGCTGGTATTTGAGCTCGCTTCCCGGGACATCAAACCTAGAATCCACAGGTACGACCTCATAAATCACCGTAACCCTGTGGCCGGAACCGATCTCGCCGCCGTCCTTTGTGTCATCGTCAAAATCTTCGTCGTTGAGCAACCTGTTTTCGTAGCCGATAAGCCTGTAACCCTTTAGTACTGCGGGGTTAAACTCCACTTGAAGCTTAACGTCCTTGGCTACGGTAAACAGAGTGCCACCCATTTCCTCGACGAGCACCCTTCTCGCCTCGCTGATATCATCTATATAGGAGTAGTTGCCATTGCCGTTATCGGCCAGCGTCTCCATCTTATTGTCTTTTATATTTCCCTCGCCAAAACCCATCACCGAGAGATATATTCCGCTTTCGCGTTTCTGCTCAACAAGCCTCTTTAGTGCACCTTCACTCGTAACACCCACGTTCAGGTCACCATCCGTCCCAAGGATGACTCTGTTGTTTCCGCCCTCTACAAAGTACTTCTCTGCCAGGTTGTAAGCCGTTTCTATCCCTTGGCTGCCGGCCGTACTTCCCCCGGCGGTAAGATCCTCTATCCCTCTCATGATCTCGGCCTTTTCATCACCCGTAGCCCCTCTCATAACCACCCTGTCCGATGAGGCATAGGTGACTATGGAGACCCTGTCCTGCGGCCTTAATTGCTCGGTAAGCAGGATAAATGCCCTTTTCATGAGCGGGAGCTTGTTTGCGCTATCCATTGAGCCGGAAACATCCAGCAAAAATACAAAGTTTGCCGGCGGTTGCTCGCTAACGTCTATCTTCGTAGCCTGAAGGCCAATAAGCAGGAGCTTCGTATCGGCGTTCCATGGGCAATCCGAGAGCTCGGTCGTAACCGAAAACGGCTCTCCGGCGTTCGGTTCGGGATAGTCGTAATAAAAGTAGTTGAGGATTTCCTCGATGCGCACAGCGTCCGTTTGCGGCTTTATGCCGTCGTTAATCATACGTCGTATGTTCGCGTACGATGCAGTGTCTACGTCCGCTGCAAAGGTAGATAGAGGGTTTGTCACGACTGACTTAAATCTGTTTTCGGTAATCGCTGAATACTCTTCGGTGTTGAACTCTTCGTCTGGCCAATACGCATCGGGATACACCGGTTCAGGCGACCCCGATGACGGGGGAGAACAGCCGAAAAACAAGGTAGACAATGCGAGCAATATGGCCATACAGCGTGCGATTATTATCGCTTTTCTGGTTCGTTTCATTGCTTTTCTCCTTTTCTTTTCATCCGGTAGTTCGTTGATGGTTCCTTCCACACCCGTGTGTTCTTTAACCGTTGTTAGCGTTTCTGTATTTACCATTGTTTCTTCGTTTAAAAATTAACATATGTATTATAGCATTGTAGCATCAGCGTCATAATTTAGTTACACGAGAACACCTAAATATGATGCCGACCTTTCCCCTATACATAAATTTCCGGACACTTCTGCATTTGCCGAACTCTTGTTAAATCATCATGGAACAGTGATATATCCTTCCTGCCCATTGATGTACTTTACATGAGCAACCGGGGATAAATCGATTTCCCAGTTATCCACGATAGTAAGCTCCGTTAACTTTTCGAGGTTGCGCAAAGGTTCTAGGCTCTTGATTCCAATGCAGGCCGTCAAATCGAGGAACGTAAGCTCTTTCATGCCGGCAACGGGGGAAAGGTCTTCAAGTTGAGGGCTGTCCTGCAGCAAAAGGCTTTTTAGATTTATATGGTTTTCAAGTGCTGAAATGTCGGTTACATCACAGTATTTCAGGGAAAGTATGGTGAGCTTTGTCAATCCGGAGAGATTTGCCAGATCGATGCCTGTCATTTCAATAAGGCCCAATTCTGTTAGGTTTGATAGAGTGGATAGGGACGATATATCTGCATTATCACAGGGCCACTGAATGGTCAGCGAAGTAAGCTGCGGAACCTCTTTTAAAAAGTTAAAATCTATTTCGTCACCGCTCAAGCGTAGTGTAAGCACGGTCAGTTTTTTCAGTTCTCCGATTGGTGTTAAGTCTATATCCTGTTCAAGTCGGTCATCCGATACGATCCATAAGTCCTCCAGGTTTTCGAAATACTTTAAATCCGTAAGGCTGGCAACACCCATCGTAAGCGAAAGGGTCGTCACGGATTTGAGCTCAGCTGCTGTGACGGGGGTTCCTTCCTGCTTCATGAGCATTTGCCGCACCTCAGCTTCAAAAACCGGATCCTCCCATACAACGCCGGGTGGAAGCGTTGGCGAAGCTGTTTGCTCCGACGCGAATGGAGAAACAACAGGGCTTGTTTGTACCGGAGAACATCCCATTAATAAAAGGATAAGCAAAAGCAAACTTGTAAGAATGCATGAATGCAGGACAAGTCGTCTCATGAAAGGCCTCCGCTGTTTGAAAGATTTAGCCGGATGGCAAAGGCTGTAATTCTTCAGCAAAGATCAGAGGTATTTTGTTGCAATAATGTAATAAAATTATAAAATAAATTGATAATTATTTACTGATTGTGCATATTATATCATTGGAAAACAATAGTGTCAATGCAATCGACTTTTGCACACAAAATATACTAAATCATGTAGCAATTAAAATAGCTTATCAAAAAGTGCCTAAATAAAAACAGGATGCATGACTTTTTTAATCAAGCGTCCCGTTGACATTTAAGCTTATTTGGTGGGGAATTACTCCCACTCGTTTCAAATGCGCTTATTTACTGTTTATTCCCTTTTTTGGCTGTTTCTGGTGGCATAATTTGTCTATTTGTGCTGTTTGTGTTTAGAGTGGCTGAGTTAGTGTACTCAAAATTACTCAGAAAAAATATGAAACCAAGGAACCTGCCTGATATATTTTCCAGCAAACTGTATGTAATGTTATTAGATAACGTACATTGACGGGAGCAGATACAAAAATTAGCATTTAAATAGATTTACACCTTGTAATTTACTATCTACTTAACCAACTTTTTTCAAATTTCGTTTGCTATACGGCAATTGTTCCTCATAAACATTAAAAGAATATTGCGAGATATCTTAATATAAATATCTCATAAGTACCCTGTGATTCGATACACCTTCCACTGGCGTTACCTTATTAAGAATTTTCATCCATTGTAGCATTCCTGACTGATTATATTTGAAGGTCACAACGGTATATTCTGTTCCAAATGTATATACCCTCTCAGCTGTTATTAAAAACCTTTCCGCTCCGTCTATCGTGTTTTCTACCCTTGCGAAGCTTACGTTAATATGTACATATCTGGCTGCCTCTGCTTTTATTTTGGGGTATATACTGCTTTTGATTTCACTTATCAACTCGGGTGTGCATAATGATCCGAACGCTTCTAATGCTTTATCTGCATTTTCGATAGATGAATTGTTTCCGTACACTGAGTCTGCGAACTCTTGCAGTAGTTCATAGCTTTCCATTATACGAATGCTCTTTTCGGTACTAGGCTTATTCTTTACACATCCAGTTAAGCAGTATATTGGACACACGACCAATAATACCAGCGTCACAACCGCGATAGTCATGTTCTTTCTTGCTTGTCTGTTAGCCATATTAAAATACCTCATACCCAGTAATCTTTAGCTCGCTGTCTAAATGTATTAACACAGCCTTTGTTCCTTGGTAGTACTTGTCGTAAATGTGGGACGCTAATATGCAGTCGTTATAGAAGTCTTCTACATAGTAGTCCTCGTAATCTATTTCTTCGCTAAACCCGCTTACTCCATCCCCGGGTTCAAAAGTTTGACTGGCCAGTTCAGAGTAATACGCACTATTTATTATGTCACTGTATTCTTCGTAAAAGCTTTTTAATTTTTCTTCATCCTTAGATTCATTAGTCAAAAGAAAGCTGATTGCATCGTGATACCTATGCTTATCGAATTCAACTGTCTGCATATTATCATACTTAGCTAAATCTATACTTTCTCTGATTTTAGCCCAAACTCTGCCTTCTAAACAAGAAGAAAGCATTAGTGTACTAGTCATAATCGCCAGTATCATTACTACAATCTTTTTAACCATGCTCTCTTACCTCAAAGTACTTTAATGTCTACACGCAGTGAAATCTACAACATGACTTTTAATGAGTTTCTCATTATTTTATAATCTCAATAAAATCATAAGATCAAAGTGAAAAAAATTCAACATAATTTAAAAAATTAGATGTTGAAACGATTTCCTTACCAAGCACCAACAATAAAGGCTCTGTTGCAGATACAGCAACAGAGCCTTTGCCATCAAAGCTTCAAAATCTTTAATCAGTCCTATCCTGAATAATGTTCATTCGGGAGCTTTTGCTCATTCCCACTCAATCGTTCCCGGTGGTTTACTCGTAATATCGTACACCACGCGGTTTACATGAGGGACTTCGGCGATGATGCGCTCGGATATGCGGCGAAGGACTGGGAAGGGGATTTCGGCCCACTCCACGGTCATAGCGTCGGTGCTCGTTACCGCGCGCACGCCGATGGCGTAGTCGTAGGTACGAAGGTCGCCCATGACGCCGACGCTGCGGATGCCGGTGAACACGGTGAAGTACTGCCATATGGCACGGTCAAGGCCTGCAAGGCGTACTTCCTCGCGAAAGATATAATCGCTTTTGCGAAGGATCTCGAGTTTATCCTTGGTTACGTCGCCGATGATGCGGATGGCTAGGCCGGGGCCGGGGAAGGGCTGTCGCCACACGAGGTCAGTTGGCATATTCAGGTGCTCGCCAAGCGCGCGCACTTCGTCCTTAAAGAGCATGCGAAGCGGTTCAACGAGGCCTTTAAAGTCAATGTCCTTGGGGAGGCCGCCAACGTTGTGGTGGCTCTTGATGGTAGCAGAACCCGCTGTGCCGCTCTCGATGATATCGGGGTAGATGGTACCCTGCAAAAGGTAGTCCGCGCCGCCGAGTTTTTTAGCTTCCTCCTCGAACACGCGGATGAATTCCGTGCCTATGATCTTGCGCTTTGTCTCAGGATCAACAACACCCTCAAGCTTTTTTAGAAAGCGCTCGCTCGCGTCTACGGCAATCACGTTGAGGTTAAGGTTGTTCCGGTAGTAGGAAAGTACTTCTTGGGCTTCATCTTGGCGAAGGAGGCCGTTGTCCACAAAGATGCATGTAAGCTTGTCGCCGATGGCGCGGTGTACGAGTACTGCCGCTACGGAGGAATCGACACC
>JAEZLG010000098.1 GCA_023435855.1 Bacillota bacterium
ACCGAAGACAGTGCATCGTACATTTCATACAAGCGCGAATCGAGAAGGTCGATCTGGCTCACGATCTCCGCCTCCGGGAACATGGGCGGTTTTGGGCTGCCATGCTCAGGCGTGTCATGATGCGCAAGTAAAATATGCTCTAAAAGTATGGCATGCTTTTCATCCACCATCAGCTCCGCGGCTGCGCGAACAAGCATCCCGACACCCATAGGTATATGCCCCAAAAGCTGACCGGGCATACTGTAGCCGCTCGCAAGCCCCAATTCGCTGACAGTTAGCTCCTCCACCTTCGCTACGTCGTGCAATATGATGCCTGCGTACACAAGATCACGGCTTAGGCTTGGATAAATGGGCTCATAAACATCGCAGATTGCCCTTGCGGTTTGCAGCATGGTACGGGTGTGATATAAAAGTCCTCCGCGCATGGCATGGTGAAGCTTGAGCGCGGCGGGGTATTTTACTAACTTTTCCTTGTTCTCACGCAAAATGTACTGTGTGAGCATGCGGATATCTTCGTTTTTGAATTTTTCCGCGTAGGCGTAGATTTCATCATACAGTACAGCCCCGGGAATGGGTGCTGTGGGCACGAACGCACTCATATCCACATCATCGCCCTCTTTTGTAAGGCGGATGCGGTCTATTTTGAGCTGCTCGGTCTCTTTCCAAATGTTCACGGTGCCGCGCACCTTCACGAGATTATCCGGGTAGTAGCTTCCGTGCTGCTCGGGGTTATAATCCCAAAGCTTTGCTACCACCTCACCGCCCGCGTCAGATAATACAAAGTCGAGGTAATCGCTGCCCTTCACATTGCTTTTTTGCGCAACGCTTCGGACAAGACAATATCCCTCGACCTGGTTGGACTGAGAATTAACAACACTGCTTAAAAGGTTCATTCTTCCCATAAGCACCTCCGAAATAAGGTTACTATCTACCTTACCCTATCTCGGTCAAAAGCGCAATGGCATCCTCCATGGTGTAGCCTACGAATTCACCGTACACATGCAGCGTTTCGGACGCGCTCCAATATACATTCAGATTACCGTCACCAATGTCGGAAATGAGCGCTTTACCAAGTTCCGGTGCACCTAAAAGCGGCTCAATGTACACCAAGTTATAGCTCGTGTTGCATGTAAGTCCACCGTAGGGGGACTCACCGGCCTTGCTTTTATCCGGATTTTCAAGCACCTTAACGTCTTTTGATACCGCGTTCGTATCCGAAAGTACCACTGAGGCAAGGGCGGGAGCATCAAACGCTACATCGACCTCTCCTGTAATACTTTGTGTGCCAAACATCAATTCCGGCGTTTCAGCTGCGCTGCCGTTTGCTTGGTCAGACGTAGACTCGTCCTGAGCCCTAAGCTCGGGCGCTTCAGGTGCTGCTTGCGGCAGTGCACCCTCGGCGGTTGCTACGGCATAGGATTCAGAAATACCTTCTTCCGCAGAGCCGCCCGATTTAGGCGAGGAAAACCATCCGCTCGTTAGTGCGAACGCACCAACGCCAATGACCGCTACAAAAGCGGCTGCGTAGGAAAGCATCCGTTTCGAGCGTAAAAAGCTTTTTTTATTCTTTGTATGCGCAACCAAAATGGCGTCGTGCAGCGCGGCATAATCTACACCGCGATCTGCCTCTTCGGCGACCGAGTATAAGATTTGATCCATCCTGTCAGCCATTTTTCTCACCATCCTTTAAAAGGGAAAAGAGCTTATCCTTCGCACGCGACATGCGCGACTTTACGGTACCCTCGCTTACGCCGGTGTACTGGGCAATGCTTTCGTAACTCAAACCGGAAAAATAATGCATAATCACCGTTTCACGGTAAATGTCCGGCAAATCGTTGACGGCCTGGCGCAAAAGCGTTTTTTGTTCGCTTTTAAGCGCTGCCGCCTCGGGCAAATCGTCCTCTGCAACAGGTAAAACATCAAAGCCTTCGTCGGTGATGACCTCACGGCGCTGCTTGCGCTTAAGATCTAAGCAAACATTCACCGTGACGCGATACATCCATGCCTTAAGCTGTGCGTCACCCATATCCCTGAGCTTATTTTGATGGTTGAGCACGCGTAAAAAAACGTTTTGCGACGCATCCATGGCATCGGCATGCGATTTGAGCACGCCATACGCTGTCCAATAGACCAAGCGGGAGCAGTCCGCATAAATGGATTCAAAATCCCTTGCGGGCATTTTCGCACCCCTCTCATTCATTAATACGGATCAACATCCGCTAAAGTTCCCTCTGAAATTACACAATTGCCGTTTAGCAAATGTTGCATACGGTTTTGGCATTATATCATAACCGCAGGCGCTATTATACCTGCGGTCATTATACCATACATGCTTTATTTCACAACATGGGAGACGTAGTCCGCTTAAATCGTTAACAAGCGCTCATACAGCCGTAAGCCTTTTAAAAGCACAGCTTCGTCAAAATTAAAATTTGCCGCATGCAGCGGTGTACTTCCGCCCGTTCCCAAGAAAAAGAAAATGCCGGGGACTTGTGCTTGGTAAAATGAAAAATCCTCTCCGGTGAGGTAAGGCGCATCGAGCAATATAGGTGCATCCTCTTTTACATGCGTTAAAACGCGGCGGTAAAGATCTTCGTCGTTGATTACAGGCGGGTATCCCTCTGAAACGGATACACTTATGCGGCATCCGGTGTCCTTACTTATTTGCTCCGTAATAACATGAAGCGCTTCAAGCAGGCGCTCGCGCATACATAAACTAAATGTCCTCATTGTGCCGCGTACCGAGGTATGCGCGCTCAATGCGTTTTCCACGGTTCCGCTTTGCATACAGCCGAATTTCAAAAGCCGTTTTTCGTCCGTCGGCGCAATCATTTCCACAGCTTCATAAACCTTATGCAAAAATTCAACGCCCGCGTACAGCGCATCAAAGCCC
>JAEZLG010000168.1 GCA_023435855.1 Bacillota bacterium
AAGTAAATCTCACTGTGCCCGAAAACCATATCACCGCGCTCATCGGCCCCTCGGGCTGCGGCAAATCCACGCTTTTAAAAACGCTTAACCGTATGAACGATCTCGTGGAAGGCTGCACAACGGAAGGGGAAGTGTTGCTCGACGGGGAAAGTATATTTAACGGCATGGATGTGAACCTACTAAGAAAACGCGTGGGCATGGTGTTTCAAAAGCCTAACCCTTTTCCCATGAGTGTTTACGATAACGTAGCGTTCGGGCCACGCACACACGGTATCAAATCCAAAGCTAAACTTGACGATATCGTGGAGCGCTCGCTTCAAAATGCCGCCATATGGGGAGAGTTAAAAGACAGGCTCAAAAAGAGCGCACTCGAACTTTCGGGTGGGCAGCAGCAGAGACTTTGCATCGCGCGTGCTCTCGCCGTGGAGCCGGAGGTGCTTTTGATGGACGAACCCACTTCAGCGCTCGACCCCATTTCCACCTCCAAAATAGAAGAGCTGGCAATGGACCTAAAAAAGAAATATACTATAATTATAGTGACACACAACATGCAGCAAGCGGCGCGTATATCGGACTATACAGCCTTCTTCTTGCTCGGTGAGCTTGTGGAGCGCGCGAGCACCGAAAAGCTCTTTTCCATGCCCAAAGACAAACGCACAGAGGACTATATAACAGGGAGGTTTGGATGATGAGAAGCCGTTTTGACGACCAACTCGAAGCGCTGCATACAGAGCTTATCGAAATGGGTGCGCTTTGCGAAAACGCTATCTCCAATGCCGCGCAGGCGCTTATGGAGGGTGATCTCGCTCTCGCACGGCGCACAGCGGAGTTTGATCATGAAATCGATGAAAAAGAACGTAAAATCGAAAGCCTTGCTTTAAAATTGCTGTTGTTCCAGCAGCCTGTTGCACGGGACTTGAGGCAGGTTTCTGCTGCCCTTAAAATGATTACCGACATGGAGCGCATAGGCGATCAAGCCGCGGACATCGCGGAGATTACCACCATGGCGAACATCGTACCCGAGGATACGCTTCATGTAAACGACATGGCACGCGCTACCATCAAAATGGTCACGGAAAGTATTGACGCGTTTGTACAGGCGGATCTTAATCTTGCCCGCGCGGTGATGGAATATGACGATGTAGTGGATGATCTTTTCGATAAAGTAAAGAAGGAACTTATTGAGCTCATTGGCAAGCACCCCGAGCGCGGCGAATATGCGATTGATCTTCTTATGATTGCAAAGTACTTTGAGCGTATAGGTGACCATGCCGTGAATATTGCCGAGTGGGTTGAATTTTCCATCACAGGAATACATAAAGGAGGGGAAACACTGTGATCTATTGCGTGGAGGATGATACCGGTATCCGCGAGCTTGTGGTGTACACCCTCAACTCCACGGGACATACAGCAATAGGATTTTCAGATGGCACGACGTTTTTTGAAGCGCTTGAGAGCGAACTTCCGGAGCTCGTGTTGCTCGATGTGATGCTGCCGGGTATAGATGGTTATGAAATTTTAAAAAAGTTGCGCTCAAAAGTCAGCACACGCGAGATACCTGTGGTGATGCTTACAGCACGTGGTGCCGAATACGATAAGGTGAAGTTTTTGGATGCCGGTGCAGACGATTATGTCACAAAACCCTTCGGCATGATGGAGCTCCTTTCTCGCGTAAGGGCGGTACTGCGCCGTGCGGGCGGAAAAAAGGATAAGGAAGACATGCTTCGCGTAGGCGGTGTAGAGGTGGATGTGAAACGCCATACCGTGCTGGCGGGCGGTGATACTATAGTCCTTACGCTCAAGGAATTCGAGCTTTTGCGGCGACTAATGGAAAATAAAAATATCGTGCTCACGCGCGACAAGCTTTTGGAAAGCATTTGGGGGTACGATTTTGATGGTGAAACACGCACGGTGGACGTACATGTGCGCACACTTCGCCAAAAACTCGGTGTTTACGGTGATATCATTGAAACGGTGCGCGGTGTAGGCTACCGCCTGAAAGAGGAGGCATAGCGTGAGAAAGCGAGTTTTCCGCGGTATGAGTCTTCTGGCATGCGCGGCAGTACTTGTCTCTATGGTATTGGCCGCGTTCGTAATGTACGGCGGCTTCTACGACTCTATGAGCGAAAAAGTAAAAAATGAGGCGGCCTATGTGGCTGCTGCGGTGGAATTAAACGGAGAGGCATACTTCACTAAGCTTCGCAGCATAGGGGATGGCAGCCGCATTACGCATGTTGCAACTGACGGCACTGTGCTTTACGACAGTGAAAAAGACGCGAGTCAAATGGAAAACCACCTTGATCGGCCGGAAATTGTACGTGCGCTTAAAACCGGGCATGGGGAAGCCGAACGTCTGTCTGAAACCCTGGGGCAGATAACATTTTATCGCGCCATACAGCTTCAAGACGGCAGCGTTTTGCGCGTGGCCATCGCCGTGGACAGCGTTTATAATGCTCTTGTCCGTGCTTTTCCGTATATGCTGCTCACCGTAGCCGGTATGGCTGTAATTTCTCTTTTAGCGGCGCGGTTCCTTACAAGGCGCGTCATAAAACCCATCAACGGGCTTGATCTGGAGCATCCGATGCAAAACGATGTGTACGATGAGCTTTCTCCCCTTCTATCTCGTATAGACCGCCAAAACAGAGAGATCGAAAACCGCATGCAGGCGCTTTACAATAAGCAGCATGAGCTTGCTTCCGTCGCTGAAAACATGTCGGAGGGGCTTTTACTCCTCGACCCCAAGGGAAACATACTTGCTATAAACAAAAGTGCACTGCGGCTTTTAAACGTTAATAAGGGAGACTACCTTAACAAACACGTGTTTTCCTTAAATCGTTCCGTAGCCGTGCGCACCGCACTCGAACTTGCTCAAAAGGGTATTCGCAATGAACAGCCTCTTGAAGCGGTCGGTCGCTTTTTGAGCCTTATGGCAAATCCCGTAACGGCTGAGCGTGGGAACGCCGGCACGGTTATGCTTATCGTGGATGTTACCGAGAAGCATGAAGCCGAAAAGCGAAGACGCGAATTTTCCGCGAATGTTTCGCATGAGCTTAAGACTCCACTTACCTCCATTTCAGGCTACGCGGAGATCATCAAAAACGGCATTGCCAAGACGGAGGATGTAAATCGCTTCGCAAACGCCATATATCTCGAAGCACAGCGTATGATTGACCTTGTGGAGGATATTATGGAGCTTTCGCGGCTCGACGAAAACGGGGGAGAAGCACCGCGTGAGCGTGTTGCGCTATTAAGTCTTGCCCGAGAGGCAGCTGAACCTCTTCTTGGAAGCGCTGCGGCAAGAGACGTGCAATTTGAGTTTATAGGTACGGACCTTGAAGTTACGGGTGTAAGGCGTCTCCTTTACGAAATGTTCTACAACCTTCTCGACAACGCTGTACGGTATAACAAAGACGGCGGCAACGTAACTGTGGAGGTCAAAAATACCGAGGAAGGCATAGTGGCTTCCGTTGCCGATTCCGGTATAGGCATACCTCGAGAGCACCATGCGCGCGTCTTTGAAAGGTTTTACCGCGTCGATAAAGGCCGCGCTAAGGAAACAGGCGGCACAGGTCTTGGGCTTTCTATCGTGAAGCATGCCGCTATGCTCCATAACGCCAAGCTAAACCTCGAAAGCGAACCCGGAAAGGGTACAAAGATTACGGCAGTATTTACAAAATAATCCATTTTACTAGAGGAATCGCATATCGCAACAGCGAATAATCGTAGAAAAATGTGAGGTAATCCTATGGCAGAGCGCAAGCGCATCCGCGATTGGATGGATATCGCCGCGCGGTTTGAAGCGGGCGAGAAAAACAGTATCACCGATGTAGTAGGCGTTACCGTGGGGCATTGTACCCTAAAAGAGGGAACAGCCTGCACAGGTGTAACCATCATAAGCCCACACCATAAAGACCCTTACCGCTTTCCTACACCCTGCGCGGTATACGCGGGCAACGGGTTTGGTAAGCTTGCGGGAAGCGTACAGGTGGAGGAACTGGGCGTTCTTGAATCGCTTATAGGCCTTACAAATACATTCTCGGTTGCCCAGGTGATACAGGGTATACTAGACCATCAAGTACAATACATGGGAGAAAACGACTGGTCAATGAATACCCTCGTCGGCGAAACAAACGATGGCGGTCTCAACGACCTTAGGGCATTTCATGTAAAGAGTGCGCACGTTTTAAAGGCTATCGCCGCATTGGGCGAAAACGTGGAAGAAGGCTCGGTAGGTGCGGGTACCGGCACGCGCTGCTACGGCTTTAAGGGTGGTATCGGCACAGCATCGCGCATCATTTTAGGTTCGGTCATGGGTGAACGCGAAAACTATACCGTAGGTGCTTTGGCACAGACGAATTTTGGAGGCAACCTTAACATCTACGGTCATCAGCTTCCACTTGCACCTGTTGACGAGCGTCCGCTTGCCGGAAGCTGTATGATCATCGTCGCAACCGACGCACCCCTTGACGCGCGCCAGCTTAAGCGCATCGCCAAGCGCGGCATTGTGGGGCTTAATGACACGGGCTCCTACCTTGCCCATTCAAGCGGGGATTTCTGCGTCGCGTTTTCCAACTGTGCCGATAACCTGTTTGACAGGCATGACGCGCATAAGAAGCCTTTCATGCGCTTGGATGACGGGCAGCTTGATCCGCTTTTTGAGGCGACGGTCGAAGCCGTGCGGGAAGCGATCTACAATTCACTCACGATGGCCGTTACGACAGAAAATAACGGTGTTATAGCAAAGCAATTCGATATTACGGATTACGCCGATCTGCTAAAGTTAAAACGTTAATTTAATTATTTTATAGCGTAAGAGCCGCCTTGTCAGGCGGCTCTTTTAAAAGTTAATTCGTTTACTACGCATTGATAATCGCTATTACCGCGAACAGCAGCATGGTAATGAGCGTGTAAAATGAGAGGAAATCCGAGCAAAATGCGTTTTCCTTCTCATCCTTCATAAATATGGGTACGAGAAACGAAGGGGGAAGAATCGCTATTATAACAAACGCCCACTTCAAAAGGTTGTTATCAGGTATAAAAAGTCCCGTAACAAAAATACCGGCCGCGGCTATAAATGCTTGGAAGACCAAACGTCCACCTGCAAGCGCGAAGGCGCGCTTTAGGTCGAGGTGCGAAATATCGAAGGAATAGCCCACCACAAACATAATGAGCGCAGCTGTCGGTGCGCCTATAAACAGGAGTACTGCATCAAAAGCATTGCCAAAAGGCGAAGCCTCAATGGCCTTACCAAGGCCCGTTGCGCCCGTCAGTATGCCGAGGAAAATACACCATATAAGCGGGGAGGACAGCATGTCCTTTATAACCGATTTCGGTGTATGGCTACGGCTGTTGTCGATGAGAGTCTTGAATATGATGAACATAAAAGGCGCATGCCCGAGGTCGATCATCGCGATATTTTCAAGGTTTTGGAGCCCGAAGATTTGCGTGTAGAGAGCAAAGCCGATCAAGCCGGTTTCATAACTGGTAAGCAAAAACGGCGTGAGAAATGTCTTTGGCGTAAAAATCTTTTTGAGGCCGAAGGCGAGCGCGATTGCAAGACAGCTGAGTAAAAAAAACGTAATAGAAACGCCCGCCACGGACCATGTG
>JAEZLG010000181.1 GCA_023435855.1 Bacillota bacterium
GCCTCGTACCGCAAGCCGTGGCGACCAAATTTTGAACGCAGGTTACTTTGCGAAAAAGGGCTACGCCATGGTGCTCGAGCAAGAAAAGCTTACGCCCGAAACACTTGTGCAATCGGTTCGCACACTATACGAAAACAGGCTTTCCTACATTGCCCGCATGAGCGCTGACGATACAGCGGACGGCACTGACGAAATACTTCGTGTCATACGAGATGCAGCGGAACATGGGCGCCGTAAATAGCAGTAAATAAAATTGTTTCACATGAAACAATATGTGTTTGCAGTTGATTCGTAAGATAATGTTTCATGTGAAACAATACGTACTTTACACAGAACGGAGGCGTGGCGCATCAAGACGGAACGATCGCTATCCAAGGAAATCGTCAAAAGGCTCCTTGAACAGCCCAATGGCCCGGAAAAGCTCATGAGCAATGCCGAGGCTGCATTTGAGGCTGCATGGGAGCTTTATATTTCAGGCTTTGCGCCCGCGGGCGCTTTTTTAGCGCGCTGCGTAAAAAGGGCACAGTTTAAAGCGCGCGTCAAGGACAAGCTTGTTTTTGAGCGCGAGCCGTTTTTAAATACGCTTATATCCGACGATCCAAAGCTTCGCAAAAACGCAGCACGGCTTATGGGGGAGTTGGAGCTTTCGGAAGCGGTACCTCTTTTACTTGAAGCACTCAATAGCGAGGGGCAGAGGTTCGTGCGCCCATCGCTTATTTTAGCGCTCGGTAAGATTGGCGGCAGCGAAGTGCTGACGGCACTTCAGTCATACATTGTACCGGATGCGGATAATGCAAGCGAGGCCAAGCATGCTTTAGCTGAGCGTGATGCGCTTAGTACCGCGCTTGCGGCATTGGCTTCTCCCAAGCGGCATGCGTTTACAAATCTTAAACGTCCGTATTTACTGGAGCTTCGTGCGCCGGACAGGCTTTCAACAATACTCGAAAATGAGCTTCATGCACTCGGATTTTCAGACGCACACGCGGTCGATTCTTCTTCGGTTCGGCTTACAACAGGTAACATCCTAGGCCTCTATGAAGCGCGCTGTTTTCAGGAGCTTTTGTTTGTCGCAGCAGACGATGCTGCGCTAATTCCAAAGAGCATTGTGTTCAAGGCAAAGCCATTTTTAGAAGAGTTGATGGTAAGTTCACACGCGGGAGAACCGCCTTTTGGCTGCCGCGTTGAAATTCGCGGTAATGTAGAAGAGAGAGCAACGCTAGCCAAGGAGACCGCGCAGCTTCTTCAAGGCGATGTGCTTCTAAATGCTCCCGGCAGCTATGAAGCGGAGCTTCGCGCCGAACCGAAAGTAAACGGTGGCGCACGTCTTTTCATAAAGCTGCATTCTGTACCGGATGATCGTTTTTCCTACCGTTTAGCGGCTATACCTGCGTCCATACATCCTGCAACCGCTGCGGCGGTGCTCCGCTATGCCGGCTCATATTTAAAGGAAAACGCGCGCGTTCTCGACCCGTTTTGTGGCAGCGGCACATTGTTGATCGAACGCGAAAAGTATAGAAGCTGCGAAGCGCTGACGGGTGTTGATATTGCGCACGCGGCCATAGATATTGCGCGGCAAAATGCTGCGGCAGCACAGAGCCATGCAAAGTTTATCGTGAACGATTGCCTGCGTTTTACGGCGAATCGTAAATATGACGAGGTGATTGCAAACCTTCCCTTTGGCAACCGCGTGGGGACACATCAGCATAACGAACGCCTTTATAAAGCGTTTGTTGTGCGTCTGTCGGAGTGGCTAAAGCCCAATGGGGTGGCGGTACTTTATACCATGGAATTCACGCTTTTAAAAAAGCTTATACGAGAATCGCCCGCGCTTAAACTGATTGCGCAGGAGAGAACCGAGGCAGGGGGGCTCATGCCCGGTATATTCGTGCTGCAAGTGAAGTCTCGGTAACTTGAAAAAGGAGATTACACATGTATTTTCAAAAAGATTGGCTATTAAGACAGATACAGATAACCGCGCAGATGATGGCAAAGACTGTTTTTAACAAAAGTACCCCGTTTTACGAGATGGAAAATCGTGAAGTTCAGACTGCAGGCGACCTGTTACACGAAAAGCTGATGCGGCTTTTGGAAGAAGCGCGCGTTAACGAAGCGGAGGATTTGCTGTTTGAAGAGCTCGAACAATACGGCATCACATGCCTTCGAGCTGCACTCGATTTTTATGCCCGACTCAATGAGCTTGACGACGAAACGCTCACACAAAACGGTTTTGAGCGCGAAGAGATCGCGCAGGGGCTTGAAGATATCAAAAACATGTTCGGAATTATTCTTTGATCCTATTCATTGTTTCACATGAAACAATTCCTATCTATGTTTCACATGAAACAATCCATGTCGCGGCATTGTGTTTTTCTCAACATATGCTATATAATGAAAAAGCACGAATGTTGCTGAATTTGCTCGGATCATTCAAAAATCGGAGGGCGCTTATCATTGGCTAAGATTATCGCGGTAGCGAATCAAAAGGGCGGGGTAGGCAAAACCACCACGACCGTCAATCTTTCCACCTGCGTGGCGCAGGCGGGTAAACGCGTGCTTTGCGTGGACATAGACCCGCAGGGGAATACCACGAGCGGACTCGGTGTCGATAAGGACAAGCCGGAGCATAGCGTTTACGATGTGCTCATCAACGGCGTCAGCGTAAAAGAAGCCTCCGTAAACACGGTGGTGGATGGTTTAAAAGTACTCCCTTCGCGCAAGGAGCTTTCGGGCGCTGAGGTGGAACTTGTCGGTATGCTTGCACGTGAACAGGTGCTAAAACGCGCCTTGGCGCAGGTCGCAGGCGATTTTGATTTTATTTTTATCGACTGCCCGCCGTCGCTTGGACTTCTCACCATAAATGCGCTCACGGCAGCAAACACGCTTTTGGCGCCCATACAGTGTGAATATTATGCGCTCGAAGGGCTTTCGGACCTAATGAACACCGTCAAGCTCGTCCGCGCGCATTTAAACCCCGGGCTTGAAGTAGAGGGCGTGGTTTTAACCATGTTCGACGCGCGCACCAATTTGAGTGCGCAGGTGGTGACGGAGGTTAAAAAATTCTTCAAGCAAAAGGTTTATAAAACCATTATCCCACGCTCCGTTCGTTTAAGCGAAGCCCCGAGCTTCGGGCTTCCCATCACACTTTACGATGATAAATGCTCCGGCGCGAAGGCGTATCAGGCGCTTGCAAAAGAGCTTTTGGAAAAGAGCGAACAGGCGTAAGCAAACGTCTCGTTTGCTCCATTAACCGACAGGAGAGTATCAATGGCGCTCAAAAAAGGACTTGGCAAGGGGCTTGACGCGCTCCTTGGGGACTATACCGCCGCACCGCCGGAAGGCGTGAAGCAGGTGGATGTACATGATATCGATACCAATATAGAACAGCCGCGTAAGGCATTTGATGAGGAAAAACTCAAGGAACTTTCCGCTTCCATTTCCATGCACGGTGTGGTGCAGCCCATTTTGGTACGTCCAAACGGTGCGCGCTTTACCATTGTCGCGGGTGAAAGGCGCTTTCGCGCTGCGCGCATGGCGGGGCTTACGCATGTGCCCGTCGTGGTGCGCGACATGGAGGATTCCGCTGTGCTCGAGGTGGCACTTATAGAAAACCTCCAGCGCGAAGATCTTAACCCGATTGAAGAAGCAGCGGGCATCCGCTTTTTGATGCAGCAGCATGACCTTACACAAGAGGAGGTTTCCACCCGTCTTGGGAAAAGCCGCCCCGCTATAGCCAATTCATTAAGACTATTGAACCTTCCCGAGAGCGTACAAGCTTTGCTGCGCGACGGGAAGCTCTTAGCGGGTCACGCGCGTGCGCTTGTTACCATAAAGGATGCTTCCGTGCAGGAGACGCTTGCAAAGAAAATCGCGGAGGAGGGCTTATCCGCGAGAGAGGCTGAGGCTAGGGCAAAGGCAGCTGTTGAGCTTGGCACGAAAGATTTAGAAAAGCGTGTACCGCGCAAGGAAAAGCTCAACGCCGATGCGGACCTAGCGGAAGCAGAGGCAAGGCTTCGCGAAAAGCTTGCCACCAAGGTGAGCATTTTGGGCTCACAAAAAAGCGGCAAGCTGATTATTGAGTATTTTTCAAAAGACGATTTGAATTTGCTGTATGATTTGCTGATGCAAGAATAGCAAGTTCAAGGAACTTTTCCAATGTGTGCTCCGTTTTCAGTATAGAAGGCGCTATGTGCCGTCACAAACTGAAGAAGGAGCATATATTTTTATGAAGAAGGGCATTTTGTTTGCAGTAGCGTTGCTTGTGCTTAGTACGGCATTTTTAGCGGTTGCGTGCGAAAAAACAGAAACAATCGGGGCAACGGTGCTCGCGGCAGATGATAAAGGCATCATGGTGCAGCCGGATGAGGGAACAAATGCATACGCATCGGCAGATAAGATTTACTTTTCATGCAGCAATGCAGCAGAATTTAAAGCCGGCGACAGGGTGCAGATAGAGTTTAACGGTGTGATAGCAGAGAGCTACCCGGGGCAGGCAGTCGCAAAGAGCGTGGAGCTTTTGGAGAATATAGCGATTCCGATTGACTGAGCTATTTCATATCCCCGAAAATCTCTCGGAAGGAGCTTTCCGCGTAAGCGCGCAGCTCTTTTTGAAAACGGTCGAAGCGTGCGAGCATATCGCGCGCTTCGTTTGTTAATGAAGCACCGCCTCCGTGTACGCCTCCGGTATGTGAGATGAGAAGCTTCATGCGAAGAGCCGATTCCGAATCCTTCACGATCCGCCAAGCTTTGGAGTATGCGAGGCTCATCTCCGCCGCAGCGCTTCGAAGGGAGTGCGTGCGATCCACACGCCTTAATAGCTCAGCAATGCCGGGACCGAAGCATTTTTCCCTTTCCTCGTTCTCGCGAAAAAGGCGGACGGATAGCGTGTAGCTCATAGGCGTGTCCTTCATAGCAGTCTCCTTGAAGATAAGGCTCGACTCTCTTACCTTATGCGGCTGTACTT
>JAEZLG010000191.1 GCA_023435855.1 Bacillota bacterium
CCTCGGATCCGGCTACATCACCCATTTGATCGAGAAAAAGACGAACTTTTTAAATAATCAACTACGCTTCGCAAATCGTACAACTCCTTTAAGCAGCGGATCCGGATGTGAGGAAAAAAGACAACCGGCAGCAGATACTTGCTGTGTAGGCAAAACCAAGAAACTGTATAGACTGTCCGCCACGTCAAGACTTATAGCGGTGTCGGCTGCCCGCGACAATCTAAAAGAAAGCGCGTGTGCCTGCGACGACGATGGAAGCATGTTAGCGTCGGCCGCATGCTACGGCGGCGGAAGTCTCGTTGTTGATCAGGCAGCTAAAGCTAGGCCACGCGGTGATTTCTTAAAGAAATACAAGATTGACCGGCTTTTCAAAAATGTATTCGAGCTCGGCGTTGTTAAGATACTGCCTCTTTTCGCGCTGTTTGCCGGCATAGGTTTTTTGATCAATAAATTCATCCCTTCGACGTGGATTACGGCAATTTTCGGCGCGGAAAACATCTTCGCTGTACCTTTGGCTGCGATTATCGGACTGCCGCTTTATGTCAACGGTGACTCCTCCATCCCGCTTATTCAATCACTGATGAAAAGCGGCGTAAGCGGTGGAGCAATGCTTGCATTCCTCATCACCGGTCCCGGCACCAGTGCAGGCGTTATCGCCGGCGTTGCAACATTTTTGAAGAAGAAAGCCCTTGCCCTCTATGTTGGCTATCTGCTCTTCGGTGCAATTGTACTCGGTTATGCGTATGACTTGATTTTCGCCTAATCGAGTATGCAGAAACCTTGAATGGAGGTAGAAAGAGAAGCGCTGTCAGTTTTTGACGGCGCTTCATACTGTCAAGAAACAACTTTGGGGTTCGGGGGCAAAGCCCCCGGAGGCTTCCAACCGCCGCCAGCGACAAGTGCGTCCGGCAAAGCCGGAGCCCTTCGGGCCAAGGCTTTCAGCCTTGCGTGCGGTGGCGGCGGAAAGCCTTGCAAAGCAAGGCTTTCTTTGCAGGAAGTACCGACCGCGAAGCTATGAGCAGGTACTTCCTGTAACCTCACAAAAGTGCCGCAGGGCACTTTTGTGAAACGCGGTAGCGTTCTATCTCGCAATAGCCGTATTATCCGTGGTACGGTCCGTAAGTTCCTGCACGGGGTTTGCCTGCGCCTCCGCACGATAATCCACATTGTACCTTTGTTGATGCTGTGCAACAACCGTATGGCTTGCTACCACATTTACGTCGTGGTTGACTTTACCTTGGTAGTAGAAAAACTCGTGGTTTTGCGGCAGTTGATCTACCGGGGCATACTGCTCTCGATTTGCGGTCAAAAGTATCTGCTGTCCGATGATTTGCCTTACATAGTCCCTTGTATCGTGGAACTGAAGAAGCTTCGGAAATGCTCCGCCCGGTATGACTTGCTGCCAATCCTTATTTTCATATTGCTTAAGAAGCGCTGTGGCCTTATGTAGATGCGAAATTTCCTGCTGCAGGTGTAATTCCCAAACCGATTTTACATTCGCATCCACTTCGTCCTGATAGAAGGAATAGTAAAGATAGCACTCCGTATACTCATGTAGCAGCAAATTCTCAAGCCAAGTGCAGTTCGGATCGAGCAGCGAGCCGTAATGGGATACATGCTGCTCCTCTATCATAGCGATTTCCATATACAGCTTACGCCCGAGGTCGTTATAATAGGTATTTCCGATGTTCATATAAAAGTTCATGGTCTGCTGCTCACCCGCGGTAATGATAAGCGTATTAAGCTTTGTTCGGATATCGGCCGTCTTAAAGTCAACCGGTGTTTTAACTGAATCATACGGGAAACGGTGCTCCGCAATCGTCGGGCGTCCCGGTGTTATATCCACATAGCTTTTCACAAGCTGCTGTGCAGGAATTTGGGCATCCATATCCAGTAAATTCGAGTAACGATAAAGGTGATCAAAATCCTCCAAAAGAGCAAAATCGAGCGCCTGCTTCACATATGCGTTCGGCTCATTCTGCGCAAGCCACGCAGTCAGGTCAACGGCAACATGCTCGTAGCCTATTGTGGTTTCAAGCGCTGTCTCATCGAGGGGTTTTAGCCAGTTGATATGCTTTTGCTGCTGTTGTTCGATGCGGCGAGACAGCGCAAGTTCCCGTCTCAAGTCGTTGTTTTGGCAGTTGCGGTGAAACTGATGCTTAAACAAAGCCGCTTCCACTTCAATGCCGTTCATGAGTATAATACGTATTTTTGTATAAGGATCCACTGTCAACTTGTTATAAGGTGTGGGATACATGGTTGCCCAGTCCATGATTGTATCTTTAATTTCTACCGGTTTTTGCTCAAACGGATTCATTGTATATCTCCTTTTACAGTTTATACCGATGTGTTTTTAGCACGTAAGCTCCATCCTAGAATGTGCTGCGCGGCGGCATAATAATCGCCCGGTTGGCAAAACCTAGCAATACGACTTTAACGAAAGGCGTGAACTTAGATAGATTTTGCAATCGGAAAAAGCATCGAGCGTAAGGAAGCGCGGGACAAGGTAACAGGTAAAGCCCAATACACCGATGATTTGCCGATAGTCGGTGTACTTTGTGCACGGCTTTTAACGAGCACCTGTGCCCATGGAGAGATACTTCATCTCGATACAGCAAAAGCCCTTGCGACAAGAGGGGTTCAATCCGTTATTACAGGAAAAGACTGTAGGGAATTGTTTGGCCCGCTTACACAGGACAGGCCCGCACTCGCACGGGATGTTGTGCGATATGCGGGAGAACCTGTTGCAATCGTTGTCGCCCTTGATGAACCGACTGCAGAAAAGGCAGTTCGGCTTATTGAAGTAGAATATGCTCCCCTGCCCACAGTACTTACACCATCGCAAGCTCTACAAGAAAACGCCTGTTTAGTTCACAATACGACCAACGGTTATAAGAAAGTAATGCCCCGCATCTATCCGGAGGCCGGGACCAATATAGCGAGCCGCTATAAAATACGCAAAGGAGATGTAGATTTAGCCTTCTCAACGTGCGAGGTGATTGTAGAGCATTCATTTTCCCTGCCGCCCTCCGACCATCTTGCCATGGAGGTGCGCACTGCCCGCGCAGAAATAGCTTCTGACGGAAAAGTAACCATTACCACATCGTCGCAAGCGCCCTATTCCGTAATAAACCAAATTTCGGAAGCGTTTTTAATTCCAGCCGGGCAAATTCAGGTGAAAGTCCCCTTTGTGGGGGGTGCTTACGGCGCTAAAGCGCCTGTATTTCTTGAGATTTTGGCTTACTTGGCATCAAGAAGCGTAGGTGGGAAAGCGGTACGTTTAACAATCCCCCGTGAGCAGGATATGGCATCTGCCCCCTGCCGCATCGGTTTGGAAGCAGATATAAAACTAGGGTCCGATCAAAACGGTATTCTTAAAGCCGCAAAAATGACTTTTAGGCTTGACTGCGGCGCATACACCGATATTTCGCCCAATATGGCAAAAGCCATTGCGGTGGATTGTACCGGGCCATATCATGTTGAAAACCTAAGTTGTGACGCTTTATGTGTTTATACAAATCATACTTTTACTACCTCTTTTCGAAGTTTTGCGCATGAGTCCTACACGTTTTGCATCGAGCGCATAATGGATATGCTCGCTAAAAAAAGCGGAATTGACCCTTTGGAGCTTAGAATTAAAAACGCCATTCACCCGGGTAATTTAACGCCGACCCAGGTCAAATGCACACCCGACTTAATCGGGAATTTAACCGAATGCCTAAATAAATTAAAGCCGCTTTGCAGTTGGGATGGCGGAAAGCCGATTTTTATTAAGAAGAACACCGTGCGTGCAAAGGGCGTTGCCTGCTTTTGGAAAACGGAAAATCCCCCTACTGATGCCGTTTCCGGTGCGCTTATAACCTTCAATG
>JAEZLG010000237.1 GCA_023435855.1 Bacillota bacterium
GCCTCGGTGCCTGCCAAAGCCCTTACTCAGCAAAGTAATAGCCAACTCCCCATTTTGTCATGATATGCGAAGGATTCGCCGGATCTTCCTCTACCTTTTCGCGTAATCTGCGGATATGCACGTCAACGGTACGAAAATCGCCGATATAATCGGATCCCCATATGGTTTCCAAAAGTTCGTCGCGGCTGAACACCTTGCCCGGATTGTACATGAAAAGCTGTAAAAGGTCGAATTCTTTTACCGTGAGATTGATGGGTTGCCCGTGGGCTGTAACGTTACGGTTACCAATATTGATATAAAGACCACCGGCCGTGACCTCAATCTTGGGAGCATCCTTCGCGGCGGAAGTACGTCTTAAAATACTCTTTATACGTGCCTTTACTTCGAGGATATTGAAGGGTTTGGTCATGTAGTCGTCCGCGCCGTATTCAAGGCCGAGTATTTTATCCATATCCTCGCCTTTAGCGGTGAGCATTATTATAGGAACACTGCTTCTCTCACGAATTGCTTGACACACCTCGATGCCTGAGAGCTTGGGAAGCATCACGTCAAGCAGAATCAGATCATACTCGTTTCTAAATACCTTCTCCAGCGCCTCCTCGCCATCGGCGGCAGAATCCGTTTCATAACCATCATGTTCAAGGGCAAATTTCAATCCCTTGAGAATAAGCGGTTCGTCATCCACGAGTAAAATACGTTTGGCCATTGTGTTTCCTCCCCGAAAAGCGGCGCTTTCCGTGATATCGAATCATTGGCAAATAATAATTGTATTATACCATACCGATCGTTTCGTGATAACTCCATTTGTAAAGTTTGTATGCAAACTTGCCATAAAGCCTGTACAAAACGGGGCGGATTTTGTTATACTGAATTAAATTTGACCAATATTTCCATGTTTGGCCGGCGGGTATAGTTTATACCGCAGTCATAATCTCACCGGTTTGAAAGGATGACAAGTCTTGAAACGTTTCTTAACCGCTTTTTTGGCGCTATGCCTTACGATAGTTTTTTTACCTGCATCCGCGCTTGCGCAATTCGATCCGGACAGCGTTACTACACCGCATATCGTTTTGATGGATGTGGATACAGGTGCTATCCTCTATCAGAAGAATGCAGATGAAAAGGCTTTCCCCGCCAGTACTACCAAAATTATGACGGCGATACTCGCCATTGAGAACAATGACCTCGAAGAAGAAGTAACCGTAGGCGATTCCGTAGAGTCCAAAGGCTCCTTAATGAATATACTCCCCGGAGAAAAGTTCAGCCTGCGCGACCTGATCTATGGAATGATGCTCGTGTCCGGCAACGACGCCTCGCGCGCTATAGCCGAACACATCTCAGGGTCCGAGAGTGCATTTGCGGAGCTGATGAACGCAAAAGCACAAACGCTCGGTATGACCGGCACGCATTTTGTAAAGCCTAACGGCCTTCATAAGGACGATCATTATACCACGGCTCACGACATAGCCCTCTTAACACAGTATGCCATGAAAAACGCGACCTTCCGCGAGATTGTTAAGACATCCACCTATCAGGTACCGCCCACCAACCGTGACAGCGATGGGTATTTATTGGAAAACACCAACAAGCTCATCCACACTACAAAAGACGATACAAACAGCTACGAATATAGATATGCGACCGGTGTAAAGACCGGCGATACCGATCAAGCGGGGCGCTGCCTTGTGGCTTCTGCCAGCAAGGACGGCGTTAACCTCATATTGGTGCTTTTCGGTGACAAGGGAAAATACGATCGCTTTGAAAATGCCGCAAAGTTTTTCGAATGGGGATTTGCCAACTACGCCACCGTCACCCCATCCGAGCTCGGCCTTGCAAGCACACTCGAAAAGAGCATAGCAAATGCAAGTTTTGAAGATGAAGCAAGTGGCCAACTTACAGTAAACATTGACTTTGCGGATAAGAAAATATGCGGTCTCGGTGACTTCATTAACGAGCTTAAAGCAAACGCCGCCTCCATCACTACCACGGAATCGCTTGACCGTACCTTGTCGGCACCGATAGAAGCCAACGAAGTCTTAGGCACCATCACGTATAAGTACAACGACCAAACACTGTTTACAGCCAACATGGTCGCTTCGCGCGCAATTGCTGAAATCGGCGTTTCGGCAAGCGACAACCCTAGCCCGAGCCCGTTTTTACTCGACCCTCCGGATGGTACCGGCCAAAAATCGAGTCCGTGGGTATTTTGGATCATCGTAATAATGGTGCTGCTTATCGGTTTTGTGATATTACGCATCCTCGCCATGCGTAAGGCCCGCAGGCGCGCAGCGCGCCGCAGGCGTACTGCGTACCGGGTATACAGAAGATAGGTAAATTGGTCACGTTAACGATCATGCGGGTTGGATGCTCCTAAAGCAGCCAGCCCGCGTTTTTGTCATAAATTTATAACTTATGATGCTCTCTTCAGTTTATAGAATTGCTTGCGCAAACGCATCGGGGTCAAACGGGCGGAGATCGTCGATTCCCTCGCCAACACCTACGAAGCGTACGGGCAGCCCCAACTCTTTTTTAACCGCTACCGCTACACCGCCCTTAGCAGTGCCGTCAAGCTTTGTGAGAATAACACCTGTAAGGCCGGTACTTACATCGAATGCTTTCGCCTGTAAAAGCGCGTTTTGCCCGGTAGTGGCGTCGAGTACCAAAAGCGATTCCACCCGCACGTCCGGAAGTTCCCGCGCGATTACGCGGCGTATCTTTTCAAGCTCGCTCATGAGATTTTTCTTGTTGTGAAGCCTGCCCGCAGTATCACACATTAAAATATCGCGGTTTTTAGCTTTAAACGAGGCGATAGCATCAAATACCACAGCTGCCGGGTCAGCCCCTTCGCCATGCTTCACGATAGGGGTCTCGGCGCGCTGTGCCCATACGGTGAGCTGCTCCGCAGCCGCCGCGCGAAATGTATCCGCCGCTGCGATGAGCGGCTTTCTACCCGCCTCATGGTAATAGTGAGCGAGTTTGCCAATGGAGGTCGTTTTCCCAACTCCATTTACGCCTACAATTAAAAGCACCATGCTTTCATTACTCTCAGCAAACGGCGTTTCTGGCCGCATGGCATCAGCAAGTATGTGCATAAGCTCCGTCTTTGCTTCGGAACGTTCCTTGATTTTATCGCGCGAAACGACGTCACGTAAGCGATCAAGAAGTTCTTCTGCCGTTTCGTAGCCCATATCGGCCACAATCATAGCCTCCTCGAGCTCCTCGAAAAATGCCTCGTTCACACGCTCGGGTCGCGAGAAAACAGCGGAAAGCATACCACCGCCGGTTTTAGAAAGCCCTTGTTTCAGTTTTGCAAAAAAACCTGTTTTATTTTCCATATTCTTTACACGCTCACGCCGTTTCGCTGAATTTAGCTGAAACAACACGGGAAACGCCCTTTTCCTCCATCGCTACACCGTAGAGCGTGTCACAGACCTCCATGCTCCCCTTACGGTGCGTAATTAAAATAAATTGGGTATCATCCGAATAGTTGCGTACATATTCGGCAAAATTGCTCACGTTCGCCTCGTCGAGAGAAGATTCTATCTCGTCGAGTATGCAAAACGCTGTTGGTTTAAGCTTGAGGATGGCAAATAAAAGCGCGATGGCCGTAAGCGCACGTTCACCGCCTGAAAGAAGCGTAAGAAGCTGCAGCTTCTTACCCGGCGGCTGTGCGATAATCTCGATATCACAGTTGAGTACATCATTTTCATCCGCAAGCATAAGCTCCGCCCTGCCGCCACCAAATAGCTCCGCGAACACCACACCGAAATTCTCTTGGATACGCATGAACTGTTTTTTAAATTCTGCTGCCATGGTTTCTACAAGGTCGCCGATGAGTGTTTGGAGGTCCGCTTCAGCCTTGAGGAGATCCTCGCATTGGACGTTCAAATGCTCATGCCGTTCCTTAACTGCCTTGTAGTCTTCTATAGATTTAACATTTACGTCGCCAAGCGCACGTATCTGCTTCTTTAACTCATCCGCACGGATGTGTGAGGAGGTGACGGCGATCTGCTTGCGCAACGGCAGAGCATTTTCGTAAGTAAGCTCGTATTCCTCCCATATCCTGTCCTGTTGCGCCTTTAATTCCATTTCGGCTTTGCTATGGTTGATTTCGGCCTTGTGGCGGCGCTCGCGAAGGTCATTTAACTCTGTAGAAAGCTTCTCACGGCGCTCACGTGCTACATCGAGCGCATGGACGTGCTTTTCCCGCTCTTCCTCCTGTGCGTGAAGCTGCTCGGTCAGTACATCAAGGTCCTTACGTTCAGCGTCGATTCGCGAACCCAAATTGCTGCGCTGCGCATTGAGTTCCTTTACCTGCGCCAAAAGATTTTCGGCTGTTTGGTGATCCTTAGCAACGGTAAGCTTTAGAGCATCTGCCTCTGCTGAAAGCCTTTTATGCTCATTCTGCGTAGATATATACTCCTTTTCGAGCGACATGCGGGTAACTTTTTGCTGTGTCAGCCGTTCGGCCGAAATCGCTTGCAAGCCACGTGCCGCATTAAGCGACTCCTGTGTAAGCCTTACATCCTCGCGGGTCGCCACATTGCCCTGCTCCAAGCTTTGCTGTGCAGCTTCCGCCTCGCTGCGCCGTGTTTTTATATCTTCGAGATTATCGTTTAATTGCGAGCGTTCGAGCCTTGTGCGGTCGATAGCGTCGAGGTTTTGCTGCACATATTTTAGTACGATATCAAGCTTTTCCTTCTGTGCAGCGAGTTCCACATCTTGCTCGTGGAGTTTTTTCAAAAGTTCCTGCATTTCCTCGTTTTTCTCATCGAGTTTCGCGGCCGCGTTTTCCATAGCGGCATTCTTTTCAGCAACGCGCTTATCAAACGAGGCAATACGGCCGGTGAGTTCTTCGATTTCGCGCTCCCTGCCAACAAGACTAAACTCACGTTTTTGCGTACTGCCGCCTGTCATAGACCCTCCGGGGTTGATGATATCACCCCGAAGCGTTGCGATACGAAAGGCACCATGTGCGGTACGATTAATGGCAAGGCCTGCATCAATATCGCGAACGAGTACTGTGCGGCCAAGCAGGTTTTCCATAACGCCCCGGTAGCGCTCATCGTAGCCGACAAGCTCCGAGGCGATGCCTAAAAACCCATCCACACGGCAAGCGTTTTTTTCGTGCTCGTTCAAAAGCCTGCCGCGCATGGCAGCGACCGGTAATAATGTAGCACGGCCGTAATCCCTTTTGCGAAGATATTCTATAACATACTTGGCGTCCTGCTCAGTAGGCGTGACGATGTTTTGAAGTGCTGAGCCAAGCGTCATTTCAATTGCTGTTTCATATTGCTCGGGCACGTGCAACAGCTCCGCTACAACGCCCTCTATGCGCTTTTTGAGCTCTATGTCGCGCTCGCTGTCGCGCAAGACATTTTTAACGCTAGCGTAATAGCCCTCGTGGGCACGCTTCATTTCGCTTAAAACCTTAACACGTGATTTTTCAGCCTCCAGAGTTTGCTCCATATGGCGCATTTCATCGCGCAAGGAACGAAGCGAAACGTTAAGCTCGTTGCATGCTGCAATAGCGCTTTTGTGTGCGGCGTCAAGCGCTTCGCGCTTTTCCTTTTGCGAAGCATAGTCCTTCTTAGCTTCTTTTGCCTCCGCATCGAGCTTTTCGTCCTTTTCAAGGAGCGCTTTTTCCTCTGCATCCACAGCTGCGGCGCGGTCCAAAATAGCACTTTGCATAGCTTCAAACCTCGAAAGCAGGCCTTTAGCGTCTGCGAGGCGGTTCATCGCCTCGATGATACTATTTTTCTGGCTGTCGAGAAGCGCTTCCTTTTGTTCAATATCCGTATTCTGCGCGGAAAGCTCGGCTTCAGTCGTAACAAGTTCCTCTTCGTTTTCCTCAAAGCGCTTGCGGTTTTGCTCTATATTTTGTGAAAGAACCTCGAGGCTTGCCTGATACATGCTGAGTTTCCCACCGCTTTCACGGATTGATTCCTCAAGCCTTTCACGCTCGCGCAAAGCGTTTTCTATGCGCTCTAAAAGCACCTTCGAGTCGCCCGTGCGTGACTCAACGCCCGAAGAAAGCTTTAGGAGCTCATTTTGAAGAGCGCTGATGGTATTGCTTACAGCACGCTCCTTCTCCTCTTTATCGGCGCATTCAGCGTTGAGCGCAGCAAAAAGACCATCCTGCGACTGCAGTTCTTCATCAAACTGCGCTAAACCGGCCTTAAGGTTTTCTATACGTTCATTTAATTTATCGTACTGGTATAAAAAGAGGTTGACTTCGATTTCCTTCAATTCGTCGCGTAACTTTAAATATTCCCGTGCTGCAAGGCTTTCGGATTCGAGCGGGCCGAGTTGCCGGGCTAGTTCCTCTAAAATGTCGGTAAGACGTACGAGGTTTTTCTTGGTGTCATCAAGCTTGTTTTCAGCCTCAGTTTTACGGACGCGATATTTTGATATACCGGCAGCCTCTTCAAACGCCGCGCGGCGTGCGCCGGATTTGCTTGAGAGTATTTCCTCTACCTTACCCTGCCCGATGATAGAATACCCTTCTTTACCTATACCTGTATCCCGAAACACCGCTGCGATATCCTTGAGTCTGCATGCAGTACGATTAAGAAGGTATTCACTTTCGCCACTGCGGTATATCCTTCTTGTAACGGATACCTCAGAATAATCGACGGGCAGCATGCCATCGGTATTATCAAACGTAAGGGTCACTTCACAAAACGCCTGCGGCTTACGCTGCTCGGTGCCGTTGAAAATAACGTCCTCCATGCGCGTTCCCCGGAGTGCTCTGGCACTTTGTTCGCCCAAAACCCAGCGAACAGCATCGGCTATATTGCTCTTGCCGCTGCCGTTAGGGCCGATTATGGCCGTGATACCGTCTTGAAACTCTATCTCGGTTTTTTTTGCGAACGACTTGAAGCCGTTAATCTCCAGTTTTGTCAGCCGCAAATCCGTGCACCATACCTTTATAAATTACAGCTTATTGTACCATATGTTGTATGGGCAATGCAATTTTTTACAATATTTCGATGTGCTTTTTATATAGAACCCGTAAGCTTTTCGAGCGCTATCTTGGCCGCGTGCTGCCCGGCTTCCTGTTTAGAGCCTGCCTCTCCTTCTCCCATCGCCTTACCGCCTACATCAACACGCATGGTAAACATTTTTTTATGATCCGGCCCGCTTGCACCTGCGAAAACATAGTTCACATTACCAAGGCGCTGCTTTTGCACATATTCCTGAAGCATGGTTTTATAATCTTTACCCGCAACGCCTGAAACCGCTTCTGCTATGCTGTTTTTCGCATAACGCAAAATGAGGGACGACGCGGCGCTAAGCCCGCCATCCAAATATACCGCTCCGATTACAGCCTCCATAGCATCCGCCAAAATGGAGGGCTTCTCGCGACCTCCGGAGTGTTCCTCGCCGCGGCTTAATAAAAGTGACTCCCCGAGACTCAAGTCAAGGGCAATCTTATGAAGCGCAGGCTCATAAACGGCAAGCGCACGCGCGCGCGTCATGCCTCCCTCATCCATATCGGGGTAATGCTTAAAAAGATATTCGCTTACGCAAAGCTCTGTAACTGCATCGCCTAAAAACTCCAGCCGTTCGTTATAAATACTGGCTCTTCCGTCGCCCTTTACGTAAGAAGCGTGCGTCAAGGCAGCGTTTAAAAGTGATACATCCTGAAATCTGTATTGGAGTCTTTGCTGCAACGTTTCTAAAAGCTCCGCCCTTTTTGTATCCACGGCATTTCTCCCAAATTCTCATTTATGTCAAATACCCGCATCCTTCGATGCGGGTATTGTGCGCATTTTATTACTTTTTCTTGTTAATGAAACCGATGATATCGTTCACGGTGCGAATGAGGGGAAGCTCATCGTCGGGGATTTCGATGTCGAACTCCTGCTCGAGATCCATCACCAGCTCTACAACATCGAGAGAATCGGCCTTAAGGTCTTCAATGAGGCTGGATTCAGGCTTGATATTTTCCTCGGAGATATCGAGTTGCTTTGCGATGATCGCACGGACTTTTTCAAACTGCAAAACGTTGCACCACCTTTCCAAAGACTATTCTGAAAAATAAAGGGATGATTTCTTCCTGAATAGTTTAGCCTTAACTTGCCGCGCTGTCAATCCTCTATCGAGGGCAAAGCTTCGACTGCACGCGCGATTGCAGCGTTTACGCCTGCCTCGAAAAATCGCTTTGCTTGCAGTATCGCCGCTGTAAACGCCTTGCCGTTTGAACTTCCATGCGCTTTGATAACGCAGCCATCGATACCCAGAAGCGGCGCACCGCCATACTCGGTATAATCCATCTTCTTCTTGACACGCATAAACGCGTTTTTACTAAGAGCCGCGCCGATTTTAGAGAATGTATCCGCCATGAGCTCATCTTTGATCATGCCCATTAGTGTAAAAGCGAGTCCCTCAGTATATTTTAGCACAACATTCCCTATAAAGCCGTCGCACACCACGGCATCGTATTCACCGGAGAGTATATCGCGCGCCTCACAGTTGCCCGTGAAATGAACGGGCGTCTTTTTTAACAGCTGATAAGCAGCCTTGGTGAGCTCGTTGCCTTTTTCCTCTTCCGCACCGTTGTTGATAAGCCCTATGCGGGGCTTTTTCACTTCCCCGACTTGGCGCATATAAGCGTCCGCCATCACGGCAAACTGCTGCAGATACGAGGGCTTAGAATCCACATTCGCGCCGCAGTCGATTAAAAGCACATAGCTTCCATGCCTGGTTGGGAGAAGCGGCGCAAGCGCCGGTCGTTTCACACCCTTCAAGCGCCTTATAATGAGTGTTGCGCCTGCAAGCACCGCGCCCGTGTTGCCTCCAGAAACAAACGCATCCGCATTTTTGTCGCGCAGCGCTTCTAGCGCTTTGACAAGAGAGGACTCCTTTTTTCGCTTGACGGCAACGGTTGGCGCTTCGTCATAGCCTACCACATCGGGTGCGTGCACAATCTGTATGCGTGACTTATCGTATTCGTACTTTTTAAGTTCCGCTTCGATCTTTCCCTCATCACCGAAGAGTATAACTTCGAAGCCCTTTTCCTTTTGGAGTGATTGTACAACGCCTTCGACAACAGCCTGCGGCGCATTGTCGCCGCCGAATGCATCCACTGCAATTTTCATGTGTTTTCCCCGTTTCCCCATAAATTAAAAAAATGCCGTATAACCATGCTCAGTATATATGGCATACAACACATTTGCAAGTTCGAGCGGTTCAAAAGAAAAAGCCTCCCTTTTGGGGAGGCCTAAGCGTTATGCTTTTTCAGTTCTTAGCCTTATCGGTTTCTAGTGTGATGACCTGTTTACCGTCATAAAAGCCGCACTTTTTGCAAACCCTATGAGCCAGCTTCGGCTCGTGGCATTGCGGACATTCCACAATACCCGGGAGGGACAGCTTCCAGTGGCTCGACCTGCGCGCATCGCGCCTAGCCTTTGAAGTTTTTCTCTTGGGGACCGCCATGATTACACCTCCTTATCGACGTTTCGCAGCGTTCTGAGCGACAAAAACGGGTTAATTGTTTCGTCTTGCGCGCAAGAGCACTGTACTAAGTTCAAATTGCATCCGCAAACGGGACAAAGGCCCTTACAGCCTTCGGAGCACACGCTGCTAAGAGGCAGATTGAGAAAGATGAGATCTTCCACCATGCGGCTAAAATCGAGTTCTTCACCGCGATATTCATATACCTCGTCTTCCTCGGAGGGGTCCTTCATAAAGCGTTCCGAAAATGAAAAACCGAAAGCCTCCTCAAACGGATTGCCGCAAAGCGAGCATTCCGAAGCGAGCGTGGTATCAAGACTGCCGGTCACTTGAAAGCCGTTTCCGTCGTAAACGCAATCGACCTTTATGTGAATCGGCGAGATAAACGATACCGTTCTTCCGCCAAAGGAGAGCGGCTCAAGTGTTTTGGAAAACTCCGCGTGCTTTACATTCCCTATACTCTTGAGCTGTTCGGCTATGTTGAGCTTCATAACATCCCTCATAACCTTGAATATTTTATCCGTTGTACTATTGTTTGTCAACAGCTTTTATTTATTCGAGCCGACGATGGCTGCAGTATCGCGTGCAATAACGAGTTCCTCATCGGTGGGAATGACATATACCTTTACTTTACTTGCCTTCGTAGACAGCTCCGCCTCTGCGCCGCGCGGGAAATTACGATTGAATTCCATATCTACATCTACGCCGAGGTAATCGAGGCCCTGCAGCACTTTCTCGCGCACCGCGCCATCGTGCTCTCCAACGCCTGCCGTAAATACGATGGCGTCCACGCCATTCATGGCAGCAGCATATGCGCCGACGTATTTCTTTACGGCGTAGGCAAACATATCAACCGCCAGCTTCGCGCGCTCGTTACCGGCCACGGAGGCGTCATCCAAATCGCGGAAGTCACTCGACAGACCCGAGATACCCTGCATACCACTCTTTTTGTTGAGGTATGCACTTACCTCATTGCAGTCCATATTGAGCTTATCCATGAGATAGAAAACGATTGCGGGGTCGATGCAGCCGCTGCGCGTACCCATAGGAACACCTTCAAGCGGTGTAAAGCCCATGGAGGTATCAATGGATTTTCCGCCCATTACCGCGGTAATGCTCGAACCATTGCCCAGGTGGCAGGTAATGACCTTTGAATCCTCGGGCTTGATGCCAAGAGCAGCAAGTTTTTCGATTGCTTTTTGGGATACGAAATAATGCGAAGTGCCGTGGAAGCCATAGCGTCTGACGAGGAGCTCGCTATAGGCTTCGTAAGGTAAACCGTACATGAATGCGGTGGGAGGCATGGATTGGTGGAAAGCCGTATCGAACACACCTACCATGGGAACATTTGGCATTACCGCTTTGCAGGCGCGAACGCCCATAAGGTTTGCAGGGTTATGGAGCGGTGCAAGCTCGTTGAGTTTTTCTACCGCTTCGATAAAATGATCGTCGATGAGCGCAGAGGTTTTGAATTTTTCGCCGCCATGCACGATTCGATGGCCCACTGCATCGATTTCCTTCATGCTCTTTATAACGCCAATCTCAGTATCTATGAGCGCGTTAAGTACGAGCTTGATGGCGGCAGTGTGGTCCTTGAGTGTATCGTTGAACACGCGCGGTTCTTTTCCGGTCGGCTTATAGGTGGTCTTTGAAGCATCCTGTCCGATACGCTCGCAAATGCCCTTAGCAATCACATCACCGGTATTCGTTTCCATAAGTTGGTATTTAAGAGAGGAGCTTCCCGCGTTAACCACAAGTACTTTCATTCTTCTGTTCCCTTTCTTATCGTTTATTCAAGACCTTGCGCCTGCACGGCGGTGATGGCCGTAACGCATACTATATCCTCTACGCTGCAACCGCGTGAAAGATCGTTGATGGGCTTTGCGAAGCCTTGGCAAACGGGTCCGATTGCCTGCGCACCGGCAAGACGCTGTACAAGCTTGTAGCCGATATTTCCGGCTTGGAGATCCGGGAAGATAAGTACGTTTGCCATGCCTGCCACAGCGCTGCCGGGCGATTTGAGTTGGCCAACTTTTTTTACAAGCGCGGCATCGGCCTGCAGTTCGCCGTCTACATTGAGTTCAGGTGCAAACTGGTGCACAAGTTCTGTCGCCTTGACGACCTTATCGACAAGCTCATGCTGTGCGCTGCCTTTAGTAGAAAATGAAAGCATGGCTACACGCGGATCTATTTTGCAAAGAACTTTTGCGGTTTCGGCAGAAGATACGGCAATTGCTGCAAGCTGCTCCGCTGTAGGGCAGGGATTCACAGCACAGTCGGCAAATACGAGAATCCCGTTATCGCCATAAGATGCATTCGGCACCTCCATGATAAAGCAGCTTGATACCACAGAGATGCCCTTTTTCATTTTAATAATCTGTAGACCCGGACGAAGCGTATCACCCGTTGTACAAAGAGCACCCGCCACCATACCGTCGGCACGTCCGTTTTTAATCATCATCGCGGCAAAGAAAAGCGGGTTCTTCATGGTCGCAGCCGCCTTCTCCGATGTAACGCCCTTATCCTTGCGCATTTCATAAAACTGCTCGGTATAGGCGGCGTAGTCCGGAGATTCTTTGGGATCCACAATACCTACTCCGCTTAGGTTTACATTGAGCCGATTTGCTTCCTTCAAAATCTCCGCAGCATCACCGAGCAAGGTCACCTTCGCAATGCCCTCGTCTGTGATGATACGCGCAGCCTGAATGGTGCGCTCCTCAGAGCCTTCCGGCAGCAGTACGTGCTTCACATCGGCCTTTGCCTCGGCCTTGATACGGTCCATAATCGACATTTTCCCGCTAACTCCTTCATAACCAATTTAAAAACGAAGTTTCTCCTGCATTATAACATAATTGCATGCAGGAATGGTATATATTCGGCCAAATCACTTTCTGATTGCCTGCTCGACGAAAAGCCCCGCCCTGCACTATAATAGTTTTATAACTTATTTCCAATAAGGAGCGCCGTTATGCCATATTGCACAGGCGTGATTGCCGAATACAACCCTTTTCATAACGGGCACAGCTACCAGCTGCAGCAAGCACGATGCGTAACGGGCTGCGAGCATGTTGTGGTCGTTATGAGCGGCAGCTTTGTGCAGCGCGGCGAAGCCGCCATGTTCGATAAATTCTCACGCACGAGGTGGGCACTCCGAAACGGTGCGGACATGGTACTGCAACTGCCCACAATATATGCTTGCGCTGCGGCAGAAAGATTTGCTGAAGGTGCTGTGCGTATTTTGAGCGGCTCGGGGCTTGTGGACGCATTGTGTTTCGGCAGCGAATCGGGCGATATTTTAGAGGTTAAGAAAATAGCTGCGCTCGCCAGTGATGAAACTGCAACGCATAAAGAAATGCTTCTTAAAAATTTGAAACAAGGCATGTCATTTCCGAGTGCCAGAAGCAAAGCATTTGCTGAGCGTCATGGTGGACGTTTAGCTGAGGCCGCCTCTATGCCAAACGATATTTTAGGCGTTGAGTACCTGCGGGCAATCGAAAAATTTGCACCGCATATTACGCCTTGTGCCATAAAGCGCATAGGTGTTTCACACGATGCAAAGTTTGTTGAAGGAGCCTTCGCAAGTGCCTCAGAATTACGGCGCTTGGTTTTGAGCGGTGAAACGGATGCGCTTTATACCTATTTGCCCGAAAATGTATTCACAGAGATTGTTCGGCAGATTACCGATGGCACTGCACCCTATAGGCAAGACTGTTTATCTGATGCCGTGTTGTATGCTCTGCGGCGCATGACGAATGAAGAGCTAATGCGCCTGCCTGATGTAAACGAAGGCCTTGAAAACGTATTATACCGCTGCGCACGAGAGGCAAGTGATTATAGAGAACTATTAAACCTTATAAAAACCAAACGATATACGCTTGCACGGCTCAGACGTATCCTCACCTATGCGCTTTTGGGTATTACGAGCGATATTTATCACTTAGCGCTTCCCTATATCCGCGTTTTAGGCATAAGAAAGGATTCTATTTCTCTGCTTAATTCTTTAGGCAAAAGCGCTTCTTTGCCCGTAGTAACGCGCTTTAAGGATACATCGGAATTGCCTGATAGCGCAAAGCGGATGCATGATATCGACATGCGCGCAGCGGATATATTTCCTCTTGCGCAAAAAAGCCGTAAAAGCGCAGCGTTTGATTATGAAGCACCGCTTATCATCGTATGAAATGTATTTATCGGACATAGATATGTACCGATGTATATGCGTTTTAAAAGAATTATTTTTTTAATCTGTGTGCTCACATGTGCGCTGCTTGTCGCCTTTAACGCAGCGGCCATGCGAGCGGCACGCGCGGGTTTTGACGTATGGCTCAACTCCTTGATGCCCGCACTTCTGCCGTTTTTCATCTGCACATCTCTCCTTCGAGCAACAGGCCTTTTATCCGCTACAACACCGTTCGGGCTCATCGCGTTGAGTTTTATTTCCGGTGCACCTTCGGGTGCAAAACTATGCGGCGAGGCGTACGGCTATGAAGAAGCCCCTACGCCGCTTTGTGCGACGCTTAATATGATTAGCCCCATGTTTATTTACGGGAGTTTCGCAACTTCCATGGTCGGCATTTCAAAGATCGCCTTACCGATCATTTTTGCGCAGTTGATTGCACTTGGCCTATGTCTCCCTTTCGCGCTTCACCGTAACCCAAGTGCGGAAAACGCAAATCCCCTTTTAGAGCAGCCATTCTCCACAGCGCTGTTTTCTTCGATCAGTTCCTCTATGCTTGCATTGCTCAATATCTGCGCTACTGTGATTTTATTCATGGTGCTTTTAGAGCTTCTTTCCGTCACAGGAATACTCACAATCCTAGCGTATCCGTTCGAGTGGCTGTTGGGCTTGTTAGGAGCTCCTAAAGGGCTTGCTCGAGCGCTTCTTATGGGCTTTGTCGAAGTTACTAACGGCTGCAAGGCACTGAGTGCCCTAGATTTGCCTGTTAGCACCGTAGCTGCGTCCGCCGCATTTTTCTTCTCGTTCGGTGGGATTTGCGTTATGGCGCAATCCTCGGGCTTTGCACGTATCCATGCAAAAAGCTACCTTGCGCGCAAGCTTGCACAGGGATTTATTGCAGCAGCTGCAGCGCATCTTTTAACCCCCCTTTTCGTCTCGGACGCCGCAACGGTATTTGAGCCGTTCACGCAGGAACTGGCGGTAAACAATGCGCTTTCTTCCGCCATGATCTTTGGCGTATCTCTTTTAGGCGTGGCGACGGTGGCGCTTTGGTCGGCAGCGGCAGAACGCAGGCGGCAAAAAAAACGAACCGGCCAATAAACAGATACGGGAGGCAATCGCCTCCCGTATCTGTTTATATTGATTAAATATTCATTCTTCATCATCGAAGTCTTCGTCATCGATCTTCTTTTTCCTATGTCCGAACAGGCTGCTTAAAAACCAGCCGCCCCGTTCCTCTTCATCATCATCAAAATCTTCGTCGTCAAAGTCTTCATCAGGCTGCTTTTTAATAGAGAGAGACTTCGCGGCAGGTTTTATGGGTGCTGCAACCGGTGCTGCAGACCTTG
>JAEZLG010000272.1 GCA_023435855.1 Bacillota bacterium
ACCCTGAGCACGTTCCCGTCCACGGCGGGTGTAGGGAGATTAAAGCAAATAGAGGCAATCGCACCGGCCGTATACGGACCTATACCCGGTAGAGCGAGAAGTCCTTTAAGTGTAGTAGGGAAGCGGCCCCCATGCGATACGATTAGGACACCCGTTTCTTTGAGCCTCCGCGCGCGCGAGTAGTAGCCAAGGCCTTCCCAAAGCTTCATAAGTTCGTCGTCGCTGCACTGCGCAAGCGAATAAATGTCGGGACACCGTTTAAGAAAGCGCTCATAATAGGCTTTAACGGCCTCCACACGCGTCTGCTGGAGCATAATCTCGCTGAGCCATACACGGTAAGGGTCGCGGTCACGCCGCCATAAAAGCTCGCGCGCGTTCGTCTTATACCAGCTTACAAGCGCGTCAGAGAAACCTTCGGGTAAACTGTATGTGCCTAAATCCTTGTTGTGTTTTGGCTCACGGAGCATTCTTCATTTCCCTTCTTTCGTATCGGTTCCATTGTAGCACATGCTACTATAAAAGACTTGAATTCTACCGCTGATTTGAATTAAGATATACGTGTCAATATTTGTAGAATTATGGTTGAATAAAGTGCTCGTGTAAGTAAGTTTTTTCTAAAGCACAGGCGAACGGCAGGGGGAAAGCGTATGGATGTATACATCGCCAGACAGCCGATCTTCAACCGCCAGATGCGTGTCTACGGTTACGAACTGCTGTACCGCAAAACCCAGAACAATTTTTATGAGGGTACCGACGATGATGAAGCGACCGTATCGCTCATCAACAACACGTTCCTCGTTTTTGGCTTGAGCGAAATTGTGGACAATACGCGTGCTTTCATTAATTTTTCCGAGAATCTTCTTCTTGACGAAATCGTATACATGCTCCCAAAAGATAAAGTGATTATAGAAATATTAGAGCACGTGCAACCCACCGACGACGTAATTGATGCTTGCACGAAGTTGAAGCAAAGCGGCTACACGATTGCGCTCGACGATTTTGTGCTTGAAAAAGACACCGATCGATACGAAAAGCTCATCCAAACAGCGAGTGTTATTAAAATAGAGTTCCCGAGTATTCATGACGGAAACTCCGCGCATATGGCCGAGATGATCAAACGCTATCCGCGTATCGAATTCCTCGCGGAAAAGGTGGAAACCCAAGAGGAGTTTCAGTATGCACGCGAGCTCGGCTTTCAACTTTTCCAAGGCTATTTCTTCAGCCGGCCCATGATGAAAAATGCTACGGATATTGACTCGCTTAACGCTAACCTCATCATGATTTTTAACGAGCTTGGGCGAAAGGAACCGGATTACCGTACCGTTATGGAGGGCATCCAGCGCGATGTAGGGCTTTCGTACAAGCTTTTGAAAATGGCGAATTCTGTTTACTACGGCTCCAGTACCCGCATCAATTCGGTAAAGGGCATGCTCGTGCAAATCGGCACCGACGAGGTGCGACGCTGGGTGCAGCTGATGATGCTGCGCGGTGTACAGAGGCCCGAAAATGCAGAGCTCATCAAAAACTCCATCGTTCGTGCCAAAATGCTTTCGCTTATCGCCAATCAACTTGGAAACTGCAGTGAGTCGGATTATTTTATCGCGGGCATGTTCTCCTCGCTGGATTCACTTTTAAACACATCCATGGATAAGGCGCTTACAGGCTTGCCTATCTCCGATGAGGTGCGCGATGCGCTCATGGGTATAGAGGGCAACCTTCGCTGCCAAATTGATACTGTCATCGGCATCGAGCGCGCGGATTGGTCGGTACTGGAAAGCAAATGCGACTATCTCCGCCCCGAGCCGGAAAAATATATGGACTATTACATGCAGTCGCTTAGGTGGCAGCAGGCGATGGCGCAATAGAGGTCGCGCATGTGCCGTTCCGTCACAAGCGCGAGAGCGCCTGTGGGCGGGTTTTTCACAGTTTGCCTAAAATGCTGCGCATTTCCGGGCGGCAAACCGCGTAAGGAACGAAAGGCTCCGCCTTTCATCCGTTTCGGCGCGCAAGGCCACGCGAGGCTAAAAGCCGAGACCCAAAGGGTTCAGGCTTTGCCTGACGAAAGGCCTTGGCCTGAAAGGCTCCGGCTTCGCCGGACGTGCGCATGTCGTCGAAGCCGGAATAAAACCTCCGGAGGGTCGTGCCCCCCCGCCCCCCCTGTAGGGGCGGATAGTATCCGCCCGCGTAAACACACAAACCGCCATGCAAACATTCGGGGCGTCGAGGACGCCGTCCCCTACAAGCGAAGTGAAGGCGCACCTGTGCGCCTGTTTTTTCGGTATAAACATACTATTTTAAATCGAGGACAATATGGAACCGTTGCTTTACAGTGCCTATGTGGACATCCTTCATGAGGAACTTCTTACCGCCATGGGGTGTACAGAGCCTATCGCCATCGCCTTCGCGGCAGCCGTCGCGCGCGAGGTGCTTGGTGCTTTGCCCGAGAGCATGAAAATCTATGTGAGCGGAAACATCGTAAAAAACGTGAAAAGCGTGATCGTGCCGCATACGGGCGGGCTCAAGGGAATCGAGGCGGCAGCGGCGGCGGGGGCTGTCGCGGGGCGCGCGAAAGAAAACCTCGAAGTACTTTCTAATGTTTCGTCCGATCAGCTTCAAGAGATTGCGGCCTATCTTGAAACTGCCAAGCTAACGGTAGAGGAAAGCGACCGAGGCTGCGTGTTCGATATCGAAATACGAGCGTTTTGCGGGGAACATTCCTCCATGGTGCACATCACAGGCCGCCATACCGACATCGTCCGCATCGAAAAAGACGGTGAAGCTTTGGTTTGCCGTGAAGCTTCCGATAACGAATGTGCGCCGCTCACCGATAGAGCACTCTTAAATGTGGAAGACATCGTGCGGTTTGCTGACATTGCAAATCTTAACGACGTACGAGATGTATTGGAAAAGCAAATCGCCTTAAACACCGCTATTGCCGAGGAG
>JAEZLG010000278.1 GCA_023435855.1 Bacillota bacterium
GGTGTACAATGTCGCTTCTTTAAATTCGTACATGCCTTGTGTCTTTTTTTGTATTTCGCGGTTAATCTCATATCCGTAGCTATCATTCTTATATAAATTCGCAAGGATGATGGTATCCGTATGCCCGCGAATCAAATCGCCTGCAATCGACAATCGTAACACTCCTTTCAGAAGTATTTCACGTGAACAAATACAATATAAAACGGCATACCTCATCTGTCAAGGTATATTTTAAAAAAATATAAATTATTTTTTAAAGTATATTAGCAGCAACATAAAGCGGCCGGTTGTTAGGCCGCGCCGCTTTATGTTCCATGAGCCGATATGGTATAATCTAGAGTATTACTTTATGAGCTCCTCCGTTTCTTCGCGCTGCTTGACTGCGCGGTAAGTCAAATATGCGCCGATCTTTCCCGTGTTAGAGAAACGGTTCCAAAGCGCATCTGCACCCGTGGTGGAAGACAGGACTTTTTTCATAAAAAATGCTGCTCCTTTTATTGACTTGTATCCTTAGTATCCTCTGGGCGGCGTCTTTCCATAGCTTGCAAATCATGGGAGACGAAATTTTAAAGGTAAGGGGATTGAAACCCTATGGCATTGAGCACGGTGAACGGCATTGTTGTGCGGTATGCAAACTACCGCGATAACGACCGGATACTCGACATACTTACGGCAGAAATGGGGCTTGTTACGGCTGCTGCACGCGGCTGCAGAAGGCAAAAAAGCCCGCTTCTTTCCGCGAGCGAGCTTTTTGTGTTCGGAGAATTCGTGCTTTTTGGCACAAAGGACCGCTACAGCGTTAACGCATGCGATGTGCGGGAGACGTTCTACCCGCTGCGCGAGGATATGGGACGTTTTGCAGCGGGTGCTTATATGCTTTCGCTCGTTTCGGCGGGTGCGACGGCGGGGGAGAACAGCGGCGCACAGCTATCCTTACTGTACCATGCATTGAGCTTTACAGCGTATGCGGACGTAAACCCTACGGATATGGCAATTTGCTTTGCTGTTCGCTACCTTTCATTATTGGGTTTTCGGCCATCGCTCACTTCCTGCGCCGTGTGTGGGCGCGATTTAAAGCAGGATAAGCGGTTCCTGTTTTCGGCTCAATCGGGGGGTGCCGTATGCACGCATTGTTCAGCACCGGGGCAGAAGATTTCTGCACTGTCTCTTGAGGCATTAAGACGTATGCTGCTTCTTTCAGATGGGGATATTAAAAAGGTATCTTTGCCTGAGCGGGTTCGAAGCGAATTGAAATCCGCTGTCAACGAATACGCGGAGCATACTTTGGAGAGGCGCTTCAAAGCGATGGACGTGTTGTGAAACGTGTATAAAGGCAAGTATGGCTCTGATTTGCATAAATATAGTTTCCATAAGCAAATACTTCAATAAAATGAAGGTTTTCTTGCATATTTGTCGTAAAATGGTTGCCACAAAGCTTTGGAGTCGATATAATAAGCTTTGGTCCTACTGAATTCCTTAGATACCATTGATTAACATATAATAGACGGAGGAGAAGTAAATGTCTAAAAAATTTGTGTACATGTTCAGCGAGGGCAGCACAAAAATGCGTGATCTGCTCGGCGGCAAAGGTGCTAACCTTGCGGAAATGACAGGTCTTGGAATGCCGGTCCCGCAGGGCTTTACGGTAAGCACCGAGGCCTGCACCCAGTACTACGACGACGCCGAGAAGATCAGCGACGAAATACAAGAGCAGATCTACGAATATATGGGCAAGCTTGAGGCGCTCACCGGCAAAAAGTTTGGCGATCCCGAAAACCCGCTTCTTGTTTCCGTACGCTCCGGTTCGCGTGCATCCATGCCCGGCATGATGGACACCATCCTCAACCTTGGTATGAACGACGTTGTTGTGGAAAGCTTTGCACAAAAAACCAACAACCCCCGTTTCGCATACGATTCCTATCGCCGCTTCATCCAGATGTATTCCGATGTGGTTATGGAAGTCGGCAAAAAGTATTTTGAAGAACTCATCGATAAAATGAAAGAGCAAAAGGGCGTAAAGCTCGATACAGAGCTCGATGCCAACGACCTTAAGGCCCTTGCAGGGCAGTTTAAGGCCGAATACAAGGCCAAGCTGGGTACCGATTTCCCGTCCGACCCCAGAGAACAGCTCATGGGTGCCATCAAAGCGGTGTTTAGAAGCTGGAATAACCCGCGCGCTATCTATTACAGGCGCATGAACGACATCCCCGGTTCCTGGGGAACTGCCGTTAACGTACAAATGATGGTGTTTGGTAACACCGGCGATAATTCCGGTACCGGCGTTGCGTTTACGCGCAATCCCGCAACCGGTGAAAAGAAACTTTTTGGCGAATTCCTAATCAATGCACAGGGCGAGGACGTTGTTGCGGGTATCCGTACTCCGCAGACCATCGACCAGCTTGAAATGGTAATGCCCGAAGCATATAAGCAGTTCGTTGATATCTGCGCCAAACTTGAAGCGCATTACCGCGACATGCAGGATATGGAGTTTACCATTGAAGATCGTAAGCTCTATATGCTTCAGACGAGGAATGGTAAACGTACCGCAGCCGCGGCACTTAAGATTGCGTGCGACCTCGTAGATGAGGGCATGATCAGCGAAAAAGATGCCATTATGATGATCGACCCCAAGCAGCTCGACGCGCTTTTGCATCCGCAGTTTGACGCAGCCGCACTCAAAAAGGCAGTCCCCGTCGGCAAGGCTCTGCCCGCTTCGCCGGGTGCTGCATGCGGCAAAATCGTATTCACCGCCGAGGATGCGACCGAATGGGCGCAGCGCGGTGAAAAAGTAGTATTGGTACGCCTTGAAACAAGCCCGGAAGATATCGAAGGTATGTTCCATTCCCAGGGCATCCTTACCGTACGCGGCGGCATGACCTCCCACGCAGCGGTTGTAGCGCGCGGCATGGGCACCACTGCGTATCCGGTTGCGGCGAGATTAAGATGGATGAAGCTCATAAGCGCTTTACCCTTGGGGATCGCGTATACAACGAGGGCGATTACATCTCGCTCGACGGCTCCACCGGCAACATCTACGGCGAACGCATCCCCACAGTGGAAGCCTCTATCAGCGGCGAATTCGGCAGGCTCATGGCTTGGGCCGATAAAGCGCGCAAGCTTAAGGTACGCGCCAATGCGGACAACCCCCGCGATGCAGCGCAGGCCGTCAAGTTCGGTGCGGAAGGCATCGGCCTTTGCCGTACCGAGCATATGTTCTTTGAAGAAGACCGCGTACCCGTCGTTCGCCAAATGATCGTTTCAAAGACCGAGGAAGAGCGAAGGATTGCGCTTGATAAGCTTCTGCCCATGCAGCGCAGCGACTTTGAAGGAATCTATAAGGCGATGGGCGAGTTACCGGTAACCATCCGTCTGCTTGACCCCCCGCTGCATGAGTTCTTGCCCCATAAAGACGAAGAAATCGCAGCACTCGCCAAGGAAATGGGTCTTACTTTTGAATCGCTTCGCGCGACTGTGGACGAGCTCCACGAGTTCAACCCCATGATGGGCCACCGCGGCTGCCGCCTCGCCGTCTCGTACCCTGAGATCGCCGAGATGCAGACCCGCGCCATTATCGAGGCCGCCATCAACGTGCAAAAGGAAACCGGCAACAAGTTCGTTCCGGAAATCATGATCCCGCTCATAGGCGAAGTCAAAGAGCTTGCATATGTGAAGGCGACGGTCGTCGAAACGGCGAAGAAGGTCATGGAAGAACGCGGCATTGAAATACAGTATCTCGTCGGTACCATGATCGAGATTCCGCGCGCGGCACTCACCGCCGATGAAATCGCAACCGAAGCTGAGTTCTTCTCCTTCGGTACAAACGATCTTACGCAGATGACGTTCGGCTTCAGCCGTGACGATGCTGCCAAATTCCTCGGTGCTTACTACGATAAGAAGATCTATGAGTCCGATCCGTTTGCAAGGCTCGATCAGATAGGCGTGGGTAAACTCGTGAAGATGGCGGTGGAACTTGGTAAGCAGACCCGCCCGAACATTAAGCTCGGCATCTGCGGTGAGCATGGCGGAGACCCCTCCTCCATCGACTTCTGCCACAGAGCAGGCCTCAACTATGTTTCCTGCTCGCCCTTCCGCGTGCCAATCGCAAGGCTCTCTGCGGCGCAGGCCATGATTAAGCACAACTAAATCGATTTTTGATCAAAGATAAATATGACGGCCTCGGGTATTCCGGGGCCGCCATGTTTTTAGCGCAATAAAGGATTTTTTTAAAACGTGAAGAATGTGTGCATCGTAAAGTAATAGGAGATGACTGAAATGGACGACAGCTTCCGCCTTCATATGGAGGAACTTGAGAAAAACACACTTTCCAAATATGCGATGCTGAGCATTCATACGCGCGGGCGGGAAATGGAGGTTAAACCCTGCTATGTACGCACGGTATTTGTGCGTGACCGCGATCGAATCATACACTGCAAATCCTTCCGTCGCCTCAAGCACAAAACGCAGGTGTTTCTTTCCCCCATGGGAGATCATTATCGGACTCGCCTCACGCACACGCTTGAAGTGAACCAAATAGCGCGCACCATCGCGCGGGGACTACGCCTCAACGAGGACCTTACAGAGGCAATCGCGCTTGGGCATGATCTTGGGCATACGCCGTTTGGGCATGCGGGTGAGGCCGTGCTTAATACTATCGTACCGGGTGGGTTTAAGCACAATGTACAAAGCCTTCGTCAGGTGGAGAAGCTCGAAAACGGAACGGGGTTAAACCTCACCTACGAGGTGCGCGACGGTATTTTAAACCATACAAAGAGCGGTCACCCTTCTACGCTCGAAGGCGCGGTGGTGAGTCTGGCCGATCGCATCGCCTACATCAATCACGATATTGACGATGCGGTGCGCGCGGGGGTATTAAACGCCTCAGATT
>JAEZLG010000286.1 GCA_023435855.1 Bacillota bacterium
GATTGAAAGCCGCATGTGTTACGAACTTGCATCAGGATCGGCGCCGGCTACCTACGAGGAGCTTGAATCCTACGCGGTGTATATGGCACATCAGGAACTGATGGATAAGCTGCCGAGAGATGGGAAAATTCTTTCGAAAAAGACCATCATAAATAAACAGGAATCCGGTTCGGTGCAGGCAGTTATCGATGTGACGATGGAACAAAGCATCGCGTGGATTCAGTAAATTTGAAATGATGAGGTTCTTAAGACAACTGTATGGATCAATTTTTTGCCCCCCCCGCTGAGGCGCTTTGTGATTGCAGCGAACCGGCACAAAGGCTTGTCCCTCTGGGTTCTATGGACGAGGCGATAAAGCTCTTCGGCGTATTCGATGAAAACCTCAAAATTATCGAGGATGAAACAGGTGCGCGTATTCGTTCCGAAGCCGAGAATATATGCGTGAGCGGCGGTACCGCGCAAACGGAGCTTGCAGCGACCGTTTTGGACAAGCTGCTTAAAGTTTTACGGAGCGGTGAGAGCATCGACCGAAGCCGCATACGCTACGCGATAGACCTCGCGAAGGAGGGAAATGCGGAGCTTATTACAGAGCTTGTGGACGACGTTGTCGCCTTTACCAACAAGGGCAGGCAGATCAAGTGCAAAACGCTCGGCCAGAAAAAGTATGTTTCCGCCCTTAAGCATAACACCCTTGTTTTTGGCGTCGGACCCGCAGGTACGGGCAAAACCTACCTAGCGGTGGCGATGGCGGTGCTGGCACTAAAAAACAAGGATGTCGATAAGATTATCCTTACCCGTCCTGCAGTGGAGGCGGGCGAAAAGCTGGGCTTTTTACCGGGCGATCTGCAAAACAAGGTAGACCCATATCTTCGGCCGCTTTACGATGCGCTTAACGATTTTTTGGGCGGCGAGTCGTTCAAAAATCTTACCGAGCGCGGGGCCATCGAAGTTGCTCCCCTTGCTTACATGCGCGGGCGCACGCTCAATGACGCCTACATCATTTTAGATGAGGCGCAAAACTGTACCGTCGAGCAGATGAAGATGTTTCTCACACGCTTCGGCGAGGGCTCGCGCGTTGTTGTGACGGGGGATATCACCCAAATCGATCTCCCGCGCGAGAGGAAGAGCGGCCTTGTGCATGCGCTCGATGTATTAAGAGGCACCGAGGGTATCGCACAGGTATTTTTGACGCATAAGGACGTTGTGCGCCACGAGATGGTGCAGCGCATTATAAAGGCTTACGAAAAGTCAGAACACCATTTCCATTCGTGATAAGAGAAAGGGGGAGAGCATGGCAGGCAACGAAAAAAGATTCCGCATACCGTACAGGTACGTCCGCTATTTTTCTGCGGCGCTTCTTGCTGCTTCCTTCCTTGTCATGTACGTCATAGCGGTATTGGAGCTTACGCCGATACGCTATGAGTTATCCGTCGGTTCCACAGCACCCGAAACCATATATGCTACACGCGATGTGAGAGACGATGCGGCGACCGAAGCGCTCCGCGCACTGGCACGGCGCAATACGCCTGAGGTATACCGCATCGACGCAGATAAGGTTGCCTCCTTGAAAGAAGCCTCAAGCTCCTTCTTTGATGCGCTAAGCTCTTTACGCACGGAGGCAAAAAGCCTTGTGATAGATACGGGCGGCAATGTCGCCGATATGAACGATGCGAAAGATTGGGAACGGTATCTAACCGCCGAGCAGGTAAACGCGTATATACAGAAAACCAATCCAAAGCTAACCAAGGATTTGCTGTATGCGGCACTTGCCGCGACCGATACGGATATATCCTTTTTGAAGGATATTGTCCTCCCTAAGTTGAATACGGCGTTGAGTGCAGGGTTGAATGAGAATTCACTCGAATCTGTTCGAGCGAAGAGCAAGCTCGAACTTGCAGGAGCAATGCGTATTTCCGATGCAATTAAGGCAATCGGGGAGAGCGTAATCGACGCCTATATGCAACCTACGTATTTGATTGACGAGCCTGCCACTCTCGCCGCACAAGAAGAAAGCGCGCAACGGATTGCTGACGTTACCGTAAAAAAAGGCGAGGTTTTGGTAAGCGAAGGTACGATTCTCACAGACTCACAAATCGCAATGCTCCAAAAACTTGGGCTTGTGCGCCAGGCGGAAAGCGATGTTACCATGAAGCTCGGCATTGGGGTATATATGTTCGTAGCGTATGTGGTGTTTGCAGCTTATCTATTCGTACTTCACGATGAAATACTCGTCAGTATAAAAAATTCGCTCATACTCGCAGCGTTTTTGTCGCTCACAGCACTCATCAGCTGGGCGGTTAGCGGTATCAACACGCATATGACCATCGTGCTTCTTGCAGTGATGCTCGCATCGCTTTTGGTATCTGAAAGCGTAGGCTTCGCCGTGGCGGTAGTCACAGCGCTGTTTTCGGGCATAATGGCATGCGGCGACGGTACACCGCTTTTCAGCTTTGAATTTGCTCTCATGCTCCTGTCTACACTTGCTTCGGGCATCGTTACGGTGCTTTCGCTTCGTAAAACGCATAACCGAGGTGCCATCATCGCTGCAGGTTCGATGGGTGGTGTGGCGGCAGCAGCCGTTACGGCAGCGCTCCATGTCGCCGTAGGCAACCCATATACTATTCTGCTCGCGGATATGGGGTGGAGCCTTGGCAGCGCCATGCTCAGCGCCATGTTGGTGGTGGGTTCGCTTTCCATATGGGAAAATTTGTTTGACGTAGCGACGGCCGCGCGGCTCAATGAGCTTTTAAACACCTCACAGCCGCTATTAAAGCAACTCATGCAGGAGGCACCGGGCACCTATCAACATTCCATGCTCGTTGCAACACTCGCGGAGGCAGCTGCAGAAAAAATAGGCGCAAACAGTCTTTTGGCGCGCGTAGGTGCTGTTTACCATGATGTTGGTAAACTTAAACGACCCTTGTATTTTAAGGAAAATCAAAAGCCCAACGAGAACATACATGATACGCTTGCTCCAAATGAAAGTGCCGCGGCAATTATCGCGCACCAAAAAGACAGCGTAGCGCTGCTCGTAAAACATAAGCTCCCCTCGGCGGTGATCCGCATTGCTGCGGAGCACCACGGCAATGCGCTTATGACCTACTTTTACCAAAAAGCACTTGATGAAGGCGGAAGGCCGAACCATAAGCTTTATCGCTATTCCGGCAACAAACCGAGCACCAAAGAAAGCGCTATCATAATGCTTGCAGACTCCTGCGAAGCCGCCGTGCGCTCGCTCGGCAGCGAAACTACGCGCGAGGAGCGTGAGCAAATGGTGCACCGCATCATCACCCATAAAATAAGCGATTCCGATAGCCTGTTGGCAAACGCACCCGTTACGCTGAGCGATCTTTCATCTATCGAAGCTAGCTTTTTAAAGACCTTTAACGGCATTATGCACGACAGGGTGGAATATCCGAATTTAGAGCAGAAAGGAAACCGGGTGTGATCGACGTAATCGTGAACTATGATGGACTTAAAACGGAAATCCCAACGATCGTTCAAAATTCCGTGGCAGCAGCACTTAAACACGAGAATGCTGCAGGCGATATCAATGTAGTGCTTACGGACGATGTTGAGATTCAAACACTGAATAAAAACTTTCGCAATATAGATGCTACGACCGATGTGCTGAGCTTTCCCGCCAACGAAGGTACGCAAATAGAGACTATTCCGGACGGATCCTTGGGCGATATAGCCATCTCCTGTGCGCGTGCCTACATACAGGCGGAGGAGTACGGACATTCACCTGAGCGGGAATTTGCATTTCTTGCGGTGCACGGTACGCTTCATATACTTGGCTATGACCATTTAAACGAAGAGGACGCAAATAAAATGTATGCCCTCCAGGAAATAATTCTAAATGATATGGGGTTGAAACGATGATACAGATTCATGATTTTGAAATCAAGAGTATGCTCCGCATGGCGAACGACGCAAAAGAAAGAGCATATGTGCCCTACTCCAAATTTCGTGTAGGAGCATGTCTCAAAACCGCCTCCGGCGCATATTATCTCGGCTGCAACATAGAAAACGCAGCCTATTCGCCCACCAACTGCGCGGAGCGCACCGCGATTTTTAAGGCCGTTTACGACGGAGAACGCAAATTTGAGGCAATCGCAATCGTTTGGGATGGTGAGGGTTTCGCTTCGCCCTGCGGCGTTTGCCGCCAGGTGCTTGCGGAGTTTTGCGATGCTGATCTGCCCGTCATCTGTGCCGACAGGAGCGGCCAGTACCGCGTGGTGCCATTCGGGGAGCTTTTACCGGCACCGTTTACACCTGCGGATTTGAATGCATGAACACACAATATCGTTCGGGTTTTATATCCATTGTGGGCTCGCCAAATGTGGGTAAGAGCACGCTTTTGAACAGCTTTGTCGGTCAGAAAGTCTCTATCGTAAGCGAGCGTGCACAGACCACCCGCAACCGTGTGATGGGCGTGTTTTGTCGGCCGGGCTACCAAATTGTGTTTCTTGATACACCGGGTGTTACCGTACCCAAAAACAAGCTTGGGGAATATATGGTCAAGGTTGCATACGATTCGCTCAGTGAAGTGGAAGCTGTTTTGTTTGTTGTGGACGCGCAGCGCGGCGTTGGGC